>JAUQZZ010000063.1 GCA_030586765.1 Candidatus Brocadiales bacterium
ACCCTGGGCAAGGGGAAAGGTTCAAGGAACCTATACAATAAACCAGACAAGTGGGAGGAGACCCAACTAAAGAAGCTAGCGTCTCCCTCTTATCCCAAGAATGTGGGTTTTGGGGAGTTTACTCGACTGGAGGGGTCAGGCCCTTTGGTTTATCGCTACATACTCCCTGTCTATATTGAGAAACCGTGCCTGAAGTGCCATGGTGACCCAGCAAATAGCCCTACCGGGGATGGGCGTGATATTACAGGGCATCTTATGGAAGGTTACAAGCTAGGAGAATTGCGCGGTGGCATAAGTGTGACCATGCCAATAGTAGAGGAGAAGAACATCGTGTACATGGAGTCCTCCACCGAGGAGGAAGGAGTTGCTACTGGCCGTTAAAAGGGCCTAGAGCTTAAAGTTTGCCATTCTTTTTTTGAACGATTTTCTCCAAAAGGAGGAGAAACATGGTAATCGTGGTACAAATCTTGGGTGCCTTAGGAGGCCTCTTAGTCTTGATAGCAGGTTTTGTGGGTGCCTGGCCCTTCTTAAGGCTACACTTAGCGCCAGGCCAGGAACTCAACACTGGCCAGATAACGGCTGTATTAGGGGTCCTGAGGAGTTTTCTCATCTGGTCCCTGCTACTCTTTGCCGTTGGTGGTATATTTGTCCTCTGTGCTTTCCTCTATTACATTAGTCTAACTGGTATTTCTTAGCCCCCCCTCTTTTGGTTAAAGAAAGCGAGTCATGGATAGGGTTACAGAAAGAGACATAGTCAGTCAGATTACTATCAATTTTAAAAAACTGGAATTACATATAGCCCTCCGGGAACCCTCCCTATTAAGAAAAAAGTACGATGAAGTCACGGAGAGGTTAGGGGCAGCGGGGTTCCAGCTTGCCACTACTGCAGACGAGCAATGGTTTAATGAGAATATCCCTTGCAGGCATGCATGTCCAGCGAGTACCAATGCCAGGGGCTACGTCATGGCTATTGCTGAAGGTAGATACCAGGAGGCCTACCTTATTGCCAGGAAGAACAATCCTTTTGTGGCTACCTGTGGCAAGGTCTGTGGTGCACCCTGCGAGTCGGCGTGCCAGAGAGGTAAGGTAGATGAATCGATATCAATACGCGCCCTTAAGGATTTTGCTGTGGAGCAGAACCAGTTAAGCCACAGGGAGACCTATTCTTGGTTACGCAAACAAATGGGAAAAGTGAAGTTGGCTGCCAGGGAAAGGGTCTCTCAGATGAGCGTGATTAGCGAACGCCCTGCAGGTGAGGACATATCTCTTCGTTCTAGCCACCATTACCCTTCCCCCCAAATAGCGGTAATCGGTGCCGGGCCTGCAGGGCTTTCTGCAGCCCACGACTTGACTCTCATGGGATATAAAGTCAAGGTCTTCGAGGCCGGTAGTAACCCAGGCGGGATGCCAGCTAACTCATTGCCCATATACCGTCTGGACAGGGAAGCAGTTAAGAAGGACGTGGACTCTATACTGTCCCTAGGAATCCAACTGGAGACAAACGCTACATGCGGAAAGGACTTCAGCATTGATCAACTGCGGGAGGAATTTGATGCAGTAATTATTGCTGTGGGCCTACAAAGAGGAAGGACGCTCCCTCTACCGGGCATAGAGCTATCAGGTGTCCTTTCAGGACTAGACTTCTTAAAAGACGCAGCAGCCGGCCGCAAAGTAAATCTTGGGGAAAAGGTAATAGTAATAGGGGGTGGCTGTGTAGCCACAGACGTGGCCAGAACCGCTGTTCGTGTTGGTATGAGTAAAGAGGTTCATCTGGTATGCCTCGAGGCTGGAAAGGGCTGTAGACCCGATAATCCCAAGGAAGAAATGCCAGCCTGGGTCGGTGACGTGGTAGAAAGTAAAGAAGAGGGCGTTATCTTCCATACCTCCTGTGGACCCAGGAAGGTAGTTGGTGAAAACGGGAAGGTCAGGGGACTGGAAGTGATTAGGGTAAGTTCTGTGTATGATGCCCAGGGACGCTTTAATCCCTCCTATATACAAGGCACTGAACACATTATAGAGGCCGACAATATCCTCCTCGCCATAGGCCAGGCCCCTGATATGTCCTTCCTGCGGGGTAGCGAAGGCTTTGAACTCGACCAGAGAAAGATGCTAAAGGTAGACCCCGTTACCCTCTCTACCTCCAAGCCTGGGGTCTTTATCTGTGGTGACATCAACGGACCGGGACTCGTAATAAATGCCGTAGCCGCAGGCCAGAGGGCCGCCCTCTCCGCCCATCAGTACCTGGGAGGTAGCGGTTCTTTGGGCCTGAATATGCCTGGCCCCCTGGAGGCCGCGCGCTTCTCTCACCGCTTTGAGAGATTCGACAAATTCCTCCCTAGACTCTACACAAAAAAGATGCTTCCCGCCTTGCTACCTCCGCGAGAGAGAATGAAGGGATGGGAACCCGTAGAGAAGACCTATACAGAACGTACCGCCAAGAAACAGGGGGAAAGGTGTTTAAACTGTAATGTAAGCCCTGTGATAGAGAAGCAGGCTTTCTGCATCCTCTGCGGCGGCTGCGCGGATGTTTGTCCTACAAGATGCATCTCCATGGTGTATCTGGACAAGGCCGAGCTGGAGCAGGAGGGCTCACCCCTACAAAACGGGGGGAAAGGAGAGGGGCCGTGGGTAGGACTGGTCCATGATGAAGAGCCTTGCATCCATTGCGGGTTATGCGCCTATCGCTGTCCAGTGGATGCCATAACCATGATGAGATTTGAAGAAACGAGAGGGAGAAAAGATGTTTAAACCAATTATTAAAATCCATGATGCTACTGCCGTAAGTACTGAGAGGGTATCACGCCGCCATATACTCTGGGGAGTACTCTACTGGGCAGGTTGGGGCATCATATTGGGGATACTCTGTGTAGTAGGTGGCGCTGTAGTGCGCCTCCTCTACCCCAGGGTGATTTACGAGGCCTCTAAGGTTTTTAAGGCTGGTAGACCAGAGGACTACAAGATGGGCTCAGTGAATCTGGTGCCAGGCCGAAGTGTGTGGATAGTAAGAGAAAAAGAGGGCTTTTATGCCCTCCTGGCCAAGTGTACACACCTGGGATGTCAGCCCATCTGGTACGAAGACCAGCAGGTCTTTAAATGCCCTTGCCACGGCAGCCGTTTCTACAAAGACGGGATAAACTTCTCAGGTCCTGCACCTAGACCCCTGGAGCGACTGCACATCTCCTTATCTAATGAGGGGCGCCTGGTGGTGAATAAGGGGAAAGTAGTTGGGCATGACTATACCTTACAGACTTAGATGAAGGATATGCCTTTGAGTTAAGGGAGGGAATAGAGGTGAATATAATTGTCCAGATGTGGAGGTCTATCTTCAGGACCGGTGTAGCTGATAGCCCGGTCCACAGGGTCTTTCGTGTAGTAGTAAACTTCCTCCTGCATCTCCACCCAGCCAGGGTAAGCAAGGATGGGATTAAACTTAGATACACCTTTTGTCTAGGTGGGCTCAGCCTCTTCTTTTTTATAGTAACGGCAGTAACCGGTGGGTTCTTGATGATATATTACTATCCTGATGTGGACAAGGCCTACGCCAGCATGAAAGACATAGATGAGATAGTGCCCTTCGGGACCTTTATGAGGAATCTTCACAGGTGGGCGGCTCACCTGATGGTTATCTTCGTTCCCCTCCATATGCTGCGGGTCTTTCTAACGGCCGCCTACAAACCACCCAGGGAGTTTAATTGGGTAATAGGAGTGAACTTGCTCCTTTTAACCTTCTTGCTCAGCTTCACAGGGTATCTCTTACCCTGGGACCAACTCTCCTATTGGGCGGTAACTGTAGGAACCACCATGGCGGAGAATACCCCCATACTGGGAGCACAGGGCCCCTTCAGCGTCTTGGGCCCTGAGGAGGACATGCATTTCATACTTTTGGGAGGCACTACTATTGGGCAGCCCACGCTGGTAAGGTTCTATTTTGCCCATTGTGTTGCCTTGCCTGGGGCCCTGGCTGGTTTGATGGCCCTGCACTTCTGGCGAATCAGAAAGGCTGGCGGTATCTCTAGACCTTTATAGACATTTTTTAAGAGGAAATTTTAAGAACTACCATGGCTAACAAAACAAAGGAGGATGCACTGCTGAGGCCCAAGGATGTTTACCCAAAAGAAGAGAAGGTGGACACCTGGCCTTACCTGGTAAGGAAGGAATTAATTGCCATACTGGTCTTTAGCATAGTGCTAGTGGTTTGGAGCCTGGTAATGAATGCACCCCTGGAGGATTTAGCCAACCCCTCCCTGACGCCTAAGGAGTCCAAGGCCCCATGGTACTTTGTTGGCCTGCAGGAACTCCTGGTTTATTTTGACCCATGGCTAGCTGGGGTGGTGCTACCTACAGTAATCCTCATAGGACTGACCCTCATACCCTATATTGACCCAGACCCCGTAAAAGGTGTTGGCCAATATGCCTTTAAGAAGAGAATATTCGCTATGTTCTGCTTCATCTTTGGCTTTACTATGTGGTTCGTCCTGGTGGGAGTGGGACAGTATCTAAGGGGTCCTTACTGGAGCTTCTACTGGCCCTGGGAGGACATGGAAGTAGCTAAGCAGGTGGAGGTGACCCTCACCAATCTTCCCCTCCCCGCAGGGATAGCCCTCATTGTATGTTTCTTTGCCCTGGGGCTTACCATCCCAGCGGCAGTCTTTAAGAACTTCTACTGGAAAGCAGGTCTGGTAAGATACTACATCACCATGACCCTTTTTATGTTTATGATGTTTGTACCCTTAAAGATGATTTTAAGGCAGGTCTTTCACATACGTTATGTCATCACTACCCCTTGGTTTAACATCTGAAGGTGTACTAAGATGAAATGGAGAATACCCTTTTTAGTCTTATCCCTGGTCTTACTAGGTCTTATCATAATCTGGGTCATCAAGGAAATACGGCCTGAGTGGAAGCGGTATCAGAAGGCAGAATATGCCGAGCAACGCCAGCTGCTAGAGCAGGAACTGGAGAGGTGGTTAGACCCTAAGTGGGGTGACCCCAAGGTAGCAAAAAAGGTTAAGGAAAGGATTAATGCCCTCGAGAAACCAAGACTAGAGGTAAAGCAAGTCCTCCTTAAGGGAACCGGACTCTGGAAAGAGGGAGAAAGTGGGGAAAAGGCAGACAGATGTATTACCTGTCACGTGAATGAGGATAAGTTGTCAAAACTTCATCCCTCCATCAACGAGTATTTCCCTTTGGATATCTACGGCTGCACCGTCTGCCACGGTGGTCAGGGTGAATCCCTTAAACTTAAAAAGGCCCACAAAGATATGCATCCCAGTAGAAAAGAGATGATGGAGAGGATCGCCACCGCTGATGCCGTGATGGACCTGTGGAAGCGACTGGCCAAACTCACCCCTGAAGAAGGCAAGGAGGCCTCAGACTTCAAATACTACGGTATCACTGGAGAAAAGGCGGTGTATGTTGGCAGTACGGTATGTATGAGATGCCATAAGGGGCTTACCACCTGGCACATAAACCGCTGGAAGGATAACAAGTTTGTCACCTTTGAAAAGGTTAAAAATGCCCCAGACTACATCGAAGGGGACGAGAACTACAAGAAAGGGTGTTACACGTGCCACACCACGGGATACGATGAGAAGACAGGGAAATATGAAGAGGAAGGGGTAACTTGCGAGGCCTGCCACGGCCCAGGGCAACTCTACGTCTATTTTATGAGCATGGGCAAGGTGGCAGAGGCCCAGAGACTAAGCAAGCTAGGCTTTAGTTACGAGGTCTGCGGCAACTGCCACATGGCCAGAAACCACGAAGCCAGGGCACACTTCATGGCCCAACATAACCTTGAAGAAAAGCCAGGAGCTCCTAGCGAGGCACCACTCCTTAGTATGGCTGAGGTAGAGAAGTCCGACACGCCAACCAAGGGGTCCGCCAATTCCCTTGGTGGCGAGGAGAACACCCATGCATCCCCTATAGAGGTGCAAAGAGGGCCCTCTCCCGAGGAGGCGGAGGTACTATCCTATACCTCCTGCCAGGTAGAAAGCCTCTTAGGTCAAAGGGGGCCCTCTCCTGAGGAGACAGCGGGAACGGAAATAAAGTCGTCTCATCCATTAAATCCCAAAATAAAGCCTTATAAAGGGACATTAAACCTGCAAGCCCAGGTATCTACCTCTAAAGGAGGATAATGTTCCCCTTGAAATGCGTAATTAGAAAAGGTGTACGCCTTATAGGAAAAAATTTTTAGAAAGGAGGGAGCCATAAAAAGACAGTAATACTTTTTAAGATAGCATCAGGGAGTATGAACTTTAGATAAGGAGACACAGTTGCTATGAGAGCCTTATTTATAATTGTAACCTTTGGAGTATCCTTCCTGTTATGGGGAAATGGCACAAGTATGGCACAGCAGGCCGCCCCTGCCGTAAGCCCTGCAGAAAAAAAGACTTACGCCTACCCCTCGGAAGGTCTTCATAAGATGTACGAAGAGCACGTAGGCTTAGAAAAAGGCAGTGGCCCCTTTTCCGATGCCTATAAGCCCATTCCCCTCTACATGTACTTCGCCCCTTCAAGGCATTACATCCGCCCCGACATCAAGATGTTCACCGATTTACTGCAGAAATTTAAACCTGAGCAATGCGTGGAATGCCACACGGAGGTGACCCCTGGGATAGTAGCCTCCTGGAAATCCTCTACCCACGCCCAGCCCAGGAGGAATGACTATTTCACTGGAAAGACTGCCGAGATAGAAAAACTCCTTGGGCGGGAGTTAAAGGAGGTGCTCTGCTCCGAATGCCATGGCAAGAATCATGATGAACTGCAGATGCCTACTGTGGATAATGCCTGCGGTCAGTGCCATCCAAAACAGGCAGAAGAGTATGCCGGGGAGAGGGAACATGGCCGTCCTAACCACGTCCAGAGCTGGGAAGCTAATGTGATAGTCCCCTGGTACATAGAGAACTACAGGAAGGGGGAGGGTGCCTCTCAAGTAGGCTGTGACCAGTGCCATATGGAAATGGCAAAGTGCGACGGTTGTCATACCAGGCATAGCTTCTCAGCCGCTGAGGGGAGGCACCCTGAGGCCTGTGCCAGTTGCCATATGGGTCCTGACCACCCTGACTGGGAGTCCTACGAGCACTCTAAGATGGGCATTATCTATCACCTGGAAGGGCATGACTGGGACTTTAGTAAAACCCTGGAAGAGGTTAAGCCTGGGGAGGATTACCATAGCCCCACCTGCCAGTACTGCCATATGTACAAAGGCGGTGGGAAGTGGGTAATTGATCCTGTAAGCAAGGGTATCTGGCGCATGGGTACCCTACCACCAAAAGAGGTAGAGTATCAATCCAGCCTCAAGGACTTTCCCTACGGGATAAATCTCCCTCCCCTGAATAAGAAACTTGAGATATATTCCCCTGAGAATATAAAAAAGCGGGAGACATGGCTCGAACTTTGCAGTAAATGCCATAGCAGCCGCTTTGCCAGGCTGTGGTTAGAGAACCTCGACCAGTACATGTTCCAGACATGGAAGAGGCAAGACGAGGCTCAAAAGATTGTAGAGCAAGTGGTGGCTGAAGGGCTACTAGACCCCTCTGTCGAAGAGAGACACTGTTATCCTGTGGGAGACGTCCTTGCCGATGCCTTAGGCCCTGATAAACTAGGCCCTGCTATATACAAGGCCTTTAAGGAGAAGAAGGGCCATGTAGCCGTTATAGGCCCAATCCTGGGGGTCTCCTCCCTGTTCTTTACAGCACCTGGTAATCCTAGTGCCATAGAGAAGCATTACGCGGAGATGTGGTTCTTTTACAAGCTCAAGGGCTACAAGGGCACGGCCCATGCCCAGCAGGACTACTCATGGTGGTATGGATGGGCACCCATGATAGGGCAACTAGCCCTAATTCAGGATGAGGCCAATAAGCTTCGAAGACTAAGGGCCCTGGAGGTTAAGACCAAACTTAAGTGAGAAGGGTTCAAACAAAAAGAGGGGGTGGTTTAATGCCACCCTCTTTTTTTGCCTGTAGATATACCTAAACCTCTGTAAAAGTTTATATATTAGTTTTTTTATAACATACAAAACTTTTCTGAGAAAGAGGATTTTTAATCCGCCTCAGGCTGGCTGTGTAGCGCAGATAGTGCCAGAGGCAGACCCGCCCCTAGCGTGGCCTGTGCTACAATTCTTGAGTTTTTCGGAAGTCTCAGATGACATGTCTCAAAAAGTCTGGGAGGGTAGAAGAATTTCCTATTTAAGACCTTAAAGAGGAGAACAACTGATGCCACTAAAGGGAGAAACTGATGCCAGTACCCAGTTGAACGTCAAAACTGCGGTAGATTTACAGCCCACAGAGCTGAAGATAAACCCTGCTGGTAAGATTACTGTTAATCTCCCGGGGTTAAAGGTCCGCTTGCCAGCGATAAAAGTGAAGTTGTGGTTTTTGCCCATAGTCAACATGACTGAGCTTGAGGTAAGTACCGAGCCCATGAGCATGGAGGTTGACCTTTCTGATGCGGTAGTCCAGGGTAAGATAGAACGCACCACCCATGTAGACCTCATTACCAGTGGCGAGGTAAAGGCCCGCGCAAGACTGCAGGGAGCCGGGAGTTTCCAGGGTGGACCTATCACCTTAGAGATTCCCGATTAATGTTGGCCAGGTGGTTGCCCCACAAATGGGGCAGCCACCAAAGGCAAATCCACTTCTGGCGGATACCTGCAATCCTAGCCTGCCTGGGACTCTTCCCATGCCTCCGCTACCCTCTCATAAATACAGGATGGCACTCCCCATAAAGAAACATGCCTCATCGCCTATCCTGAACTGCTAAGGAGGACGATAAACTTCATCTCCCCAGCCCCTCCAGTATCCCCTATGGTTGTTTTTGACAGAAGCACTTCTATTTGATAAAATTACGACATATTTAATCTCTGGCATGTTATTTGCGAATTTCTAGTGACTATAGCCATGCCTAAAAGGATGCATCTTTTAATAATACTATCCCTGCTACAGGTTTGCTGGCTAGCGGGTAGTGCTTATGCCCAGGCGGCCAGCCCTCCTGTAGAAAGGAATCCGGACATAATATGGGTAATCGTGGCCGCCTGCATGGTCTTCTTCATGCAGGTGGGTTTTACAGCCTTAGAGGCTGGTTTTGCTCAGGCCAAGAATGCCATAAGCATTGCCCTAAAGAACTTCGTAGTATACCTCATAGCCTCTATAGTTTATTTCCTTGTTGGTTTTGCCCTGATGTTTGGAGATAGTGAGGTTGGGCTGGTGGGGGCTAGTCACTTCTTCTTTACCGATGTTAACAATATTCCCCTGGGCTTTGCCTTTGCCTTCTTCCAGGTGGTATTTGCTGGGACAGCCGCCACTATAGTCACGGGGGCCATGGCTGAGAGGACACGAATGCTCACCCATATATGGAGCACAGTCCTGGTAATGTGCGTAATATATCCTATATTTGGCCACTGGGCATGGGGTCACTTATGCCATCATGACCAGGCAGGCTGGTTGGGCAAGATGGGCTTTATAGACTTTGCTGGTTCTACAGTAGTTCACTCTGTAGGGGGATGGGTAGCCCTGGCAGGGGCTTTAGTGGTAGGACCCAGAATAGGTAGGTATAACAAGGATGGCACGGTTAACAGGATGGGCCTCCATAATATCCCCCTTGCCACGGTAGGGACCTTCTTCTTATGGTTCGGTTGGTTTGGCTTTAATGGAGGCTCCATGCTCAAGGCAGACGCAAAGATTGCCCTTGTAATCACCAATACCAATATTGCCGCTGCGGTAGCTGGTTGTACGGCCTTCCTCTTTAGTTGGGTTAAGAATAGGAGGCTGGATGCAGGAGATGTACTCTTAGGGGCCCTGGGAGGCCTGGTGGCCGTAACCGCTGGTTCCAATAGACTTGACCCCTGGGGGGCATGCGTGGTGGGGATCTTAGCTGGGGTCCTGGTCCTTCTGGCAAAAGACTTCTTTGAAAAGGTCTTGAAGATAGACGACCCTGTGGGGGCAATTCCGGTCCATGGGGTATGCGGAGCTGTTGGCACAATAGCCCTGGCCCTCTTCTGCCCCGTATCCACCCTTACCAATGGGGATAGGCTTTTACAAGTAGGTATCCAATTCCTTGGGGTTACTGTGGCCTTTGCCTGGGCCTTTGGCTTATCAATGCTTTTCTTCTGGGTAGGAAACAAGGTGGCACGGCTCAGGGTGGGCCAGGAGGAAGAGATAAAGGGTTTGAACGTTGCTGAGTATGAGGATACGGCCTCCTGGCTCAACTTTACAAGGATTAGCCGACTTCAGGACCTTAACACCCTTCTGGAGCAGAAGGTAGGGGAGAGGACTAGCGAACTCCTGAGGACGAAGAATTATACCCAGAGTATTATAGACAGCCTTCAGGACTTTCTTGTGGTCACCGACCCACAGGGGAAG
>JAUQZZ010000006.1 GCA_030586765.1 Candidatus Brocadiales bacterium
ACCTCTATCCTGGCAATACTGCCGTGGTGGCGGACCCGAAATTGCTTGAAACCCATTTCTCTAAGGAGGGTCTCTGCCTGGGAGACTATCTGGAGCTTTTCTTGGGTAATGGCCTCGCCATAGGGGAAGCGGCTGGACATGCAGGCATAGGAAGGCTTATCCCAGGTGGAGAGGTCTAGTTCCTTAGAGATAGCTCTGATATCGTCCTTTCCCAGGCCGGCCTCCTTGAGGGGGCTGCGTACCTCTAGTTCCTGGGCGGCCTGCGAGCCAGGTCTATAGTCCTTGGCGTCATCCAGGTTGGCACCATCTACCACATTCTTATACCCTTCCTGCTGAGCGAGTTCTTTGAGTTTCTCAAAGAGTTCTGACTTGCAGAAGTAGCACCTGTTAGGGGGGTTACTGGAAAAGCCCTTTATCTCCAGTTCCTTTGTTTGGATAATGAGGTGGGGTATGCCAATCTCACTGGCTACCCTTTTAGCGGCCTCTAGCTCATAGCTGGGATAGGTCTCTGAGCTGGCCGTAACGGCCAGGGCCCTTTCCCCCAGGAGGTCGTAGCAGAGTTTTGCCACCAGGGCACTATCCACCCCCCCTGAGAAGGCCACTACAGCGCTGTCTAGCCCCCTAATAATATCTTTAAGTCTTGCTAGTTTTACCTTGTCCAAGGGTGATGCCGCAAGGGTGCACTTTAAGCTCTATAAGACTCTTTTCTATGAGCGATTCTGAGAATAAGGATAGTTTCTGGCTGTTTTTCTATAGTATAAATTATTCTGTAATTGCCTATTCTAACACTCCACAGACCTTTAAATTTGCCTTTAAGAGGCTTTCCTAAGAAGGGATTATTTATTAGTTTTTCTTCAATAAGCTCGAGGCATCTCTTTATAGTTTCCTTTGGAAGTTTACTCAGGTCTTTGGCAACGCTAGCCTTATACTCTATCTTATAACCCAAGAATTGCCCGTATCTCCTCTTTAGAGACCCTCTTGTCTTTTGGGTTACGAAGCCTCTTTAAGGCTATCTGTGCCTCCTCTGTATCTTCCAAATAGGCTCTGAGTGCTCTTGATAGTAAGCGTGCCTTCTTTTCCTCAGTCTCTAGATGGAGCGCTTCCAGCTTTTTTAACCACTTTTTTTCAATAGGGAAAGACACTTTTGGCCTCGACATAATTAATCTATTTCTGCTGGTGTCAGACTTTTAAGGCAGTCTTGGGTTCTGAGAGTTCCATCATTCTGTCTATGGCCAGCCTGGCCTTTTCTGAGATGTCCTTTGGTACGGTGATTTCTGTTTCCATGTCTTCCAGGCACCAGAGGACCTTTTCCAGGGTGTTCTTTTTCATGTTGGGGCATAGGGCCTGTGGGGTGGCGGGGATGAAGGTCTTTCCAGGGCTCTCTTTCTGGAGCCTGTGGATTATCCCGTTTTCAGTGCCAACGATGATTTCCAGGGCCTCGGATTCCCTGGCATATCTGGCAATACCCGTGGTGCTGGCCACGTGGTCTGCCAGGGCAATGACATCGGGGGTACATTCTGGGTGAACCACAACCTTGGCCCTGGGCCATTCCTCTTTGCGTTTCTCTATATCCTGGGCCAGGATGCGGTGGTGGGTGGGGCAGTAGCCTGGCCAGAGGTGCATCTTTCTGCCTATTTTTGAGGATACGTAGTGTCCCAGACTTTTATCCGGTACGAAGATAATCTCCTCCTCTTTTGGGATAGAGGAGACCACGTTCTGGGCGTTAGAGGAGGTGCAGCAGATATCGCTCTCTGCCTTCACTGCGGCGGTGGTGTTTACGTAACAGACCACAGTGGAGTGAGGTAGCTCCTCCTTTTTTTTACGCAGGGCCTCGGCAGTAATCATGTTGGCCATAGGACAACCTGCATGTACGTCTGGCATGAGTACGGTCTTGTCAGGGCATAGTATGGCGGCGGTCTCGGCCATAAAGTGGACTCCACAGAAGACTATTACCTCTGCACGGGTCTTTGCAGCCTGCTGGGATAGTCCCAGGGAATCCCCGATAAAGTCCGCTATATCCTGAATCTCGCCCCTCTGGTAGTTGTGGGCAAGGATAACGGCCTTGCGCCTTTTCTTTAGTTCTTCTATCTTCTTGACGAGACTATTCATGCCTTTTCCTAAGTTTAAGGTTTGATAGAAGATAACCCTCCTGGGGAAGGTAATTACATATCATACCAGAAATAAACAATATTTTACAAGGGGTTTTTCCCTATTGACAGGCCCTTTAACTAAGACTATCATTTTCCTTCTAAACAGTTAATGAAGGGCAAGGTATGTCTTTATATGAGATAGTTTCCCTCACAGGTTTCCTGGTAGGAAGCGTCCTCCACGCGGTTCTCTTGGGCCTTATCTTTCAGAGAAAGAATAAAACCCCCAGCGAGATGGCCTTTCTGTTTCTAGTGGTTACAGTGGCCATGTGGAATGTGGGTAATGCCATATCTTTATTTAGCCTGATGCTCTTTGAGAGGAATGTTCCTTCCATTAATTACCTGGCTGATGCCATGGCCTACGTGGGCATTGGGTTTATACCCAGCCTGCTCCTCCATACCTCTACCCTTTATCTTAGAGAGAGAGGCTGGAACGTTAGTAATAGGTTCCAGCACCTTATCACCGCTGTGGTATACCTCCCTGTGCTGCCCTTTTCTGTGGCCATTAGGCAGATGATCTTTTCAGAAGAGACATCCATCTTTATGTCGGTGTCTCCCTTTGTAAAGCCTTTCGTGGTATGGCTCATAATCGCCCTGGGGGTAACGGCTTTCATCACCCACAGGCTGGCCCAACTAGCAGAAGACGCCGAAGACAAGAAATTCCATCTTTCTATATCCTGGGTGCTTATCTTTGCGGCAGCCTTTATTGGGTTTACAGTGCTCTTGGAGGGCAGGAGGGTCTCCTACCTGGGGGATTACCTTGTCCTGGCCGCTATGCTATCTTCTATATTCCCCAGCATAATCTTCTCCTACTTTGTCTACAGGTTTAACTATATGGAGTTTGTACTAAGAAGGAGTGTTTTTTATTCCTTCCTCACCCTTATACTTATCTGTGTTTACTACTTTGGGATAAAAGAACTCTCTAAGTATTTGGAGAGGCACTACCTAGTTAATGCCAGGGTGTTAGAGGCTACCTTTGTTATCGGCCTTGTGTACTGGTTTCCAAAGCTGAAGGAAAAGTTGCAGGACCTTATGAGGATGCTCCTCTTTAGGCGTGCGGCCGATAGTGAGTATCTTCTCAATGACCTCAGCCATACTATCGGAGAGGATTCCCTGATAAATCTCCCCCGCCTTCTTGATTATGTAGTGGAGGCTATAAAGAATGCTACTGGGGTGAAGAAGGCTAGTCTTTTCTTATTTAAGGGAGATAAGATACAGGCCTTTGGTAACGATGCGAAGAGGGCCTTAACACGTAAGTGTGTAAGTAACATCAGCAGACACTTCTCCACTGGGGAGATGGCCGTGCTGGAAAGGCCAGAGGTGAAGGATGTTTCTATTGTAAGTGAGATGCGGTCCCTGGATGCCCAGTACGTCTTTCCCGTTTTTGAGGAGAGGAGTCTTATTGGACTTCTCTGTCTGGGCAGGTCTATCCGTGGGCTGCCCTTACCCTCGGATAATCTTGAGCAGCTCTTGATTATAGCCAATCAGGTATCCTCTGCCCTGGGCAAGGCAAGACTCATAGAGGAGAAGCTGAAACTGGAGAGGAAGATAATGGAGAGTGAAAAACTGCTCAGCCTGGGAAGGCTCTCTACCAGCGTAGCCCATGAGGTAAAAAATCCTCTGAGTTCCATAAAATCAATAGTCCAGGTGCTCAGGGAGGACCTTAAAGGGGATGGGCAAAGTAGGGAGGCACTTTCTATTATTGTTGGAGAGATTGATAGGCTTACAAAGGTAATAAACCAACTCCTGCAGTTTGCCCGACCCGCTGGGGGTAATAAGCGGAGCTACAGTCTTTCTGAGGTCTTGTCGGGGGTGCTCCTTGTGTTGGGACATGAGGCCAGTAGAAACGGTGTCAGCCT
Source organism: Candidatus Brocadiales bacterium (assembly GCA_030586765.1). Taxonomy (GTDB): domain Bacteria; phylum Planctomycetota; class Brocadiia; order Brocadiales; family Bathyanammoxibiaceae; genus JAUQZZ01. The sequence goes on from JAUQZZ010000006.1 coordinate 4,007, forward strand.
TCAGTGTCTAATTCCAGAAGAACTTCCCAAGATACGAACAGAGGAGGGCGCCTTACAGGAGATATTCTTTAACCTTATAAATAACGCCTTACAGGCCATGCCTAATGGGGGTAAGCTTTCTATTAGTGCTGAGGTTAACCCAGGTAGCGGGATAAAAATAAGGGTGTCAGACACAGGCCCAGGCATACCTAAGGGCTCTCTGGATAAAGTCTTCGAGCCCTTTTATACCACCAAGCAAACGGGTACGGGCCTGGGGCTCTCCATTGTAAAGAGGAGGCTGGAGGAGATGGAGGGGAGGATAGAGGTAGAAAGCAGTGCTCATGGTACAAGTTTCATTATACACCTACCTTTAGAGGAGAGCCTCTTAGTGAAGGGGGAATAGCCATGGGTCCATCCATACTTATAGTAGATGATGAAAAGGGTGCCAGGTTCGGCATGAGGAGGGCCTTAGAGAAGGACGGCTATATTGTCCATGAGGCCGACAGCGGACCTCAGGCCCTGGAAGAGATAAAGGTACGGTGTCCAGGGCTAGTTTTCCTGGATATAAATATGCCTGGGATGGATGGACTGGAGGCACTGAAGAGGATAAGGGAACTAGTCCGCCTCAGGCGGATTCCCCTGGTGGTGGTGGTGACAGCTCATGGCTCAGAGAAGATTGCGGTAGAGGCGATGAAAAAGGGGGCTTACGACTATATAGCAAAGCCCTTTGAGATAGAGGAGTTGAGGATTATTGCCAAGAATGCCTTGGAGAAGCTGGCACTAGAGGATGAGAATGAGAGGCTCAGGTTCCAGCTAGACCGTCTCGACTCCATGGGGGAGATCCTTGGTAAGAGTGAGGTTATGAAGGATGTCTTTGCCAGGATAGAAAAGGTCTCGGCCACAGATGTTACCGTGCTTATTCATGGTGAGAGTGGCAGCGGAAAGGAACTGGTGGCCAGAGAGATTCACAAGAGGAGCAAGAGGGCACAGGGGCCCCAGGTGGTAATGAACTGTGCGGCCGTGCCAGAGACCCTTATAGAGAGCGAGCTCTTCGGTCATGAGAGGGGGGCCTTTACTGGGGCCACAGATAGGCGCATAGGCAAGTTTGAACTGGCTCACGGGGGAACCATCTTCCTGGACGAGGTGGGAGACATGAGTATTAGTACCCAGTCAAAGCTTCTCAGGGTCCTGGAGGAGCAGAAGTTTGAGCGGCTGGGTGGGACAGATACATTGAAGGTGGATGTGAGGGTTGTTAGTGCCACCAACAAGAACCTCCAGGAGGAGATAAAGGTAGGGAGGTTCAGGGAAGACCTTTACTATAGGTTGAAGGTAGTGGAGATAGAACTCCCGGCCTTGCGGGACCGTAGGGAAGACATACCCTTGCTAGTGCATCATTTCTTAGAGCTCTTCTCCAGGAAACATAAGAAAAAGGGGATAAATATATCCAAGGAGGTGATGAGGGCGATGGTGTGTTACGACTGGCCAGGCAATGTCCGCCAACTGGCTAACCTCATAGAAAGCGCAGTGGTGCTGGCAGAAGATTCCACTATCGTCCTGGAAGCCCTCCCTGAGGAGTTAAGGGGTTCTCAACCCTCCACTGCTTCTGCCCTGGAGATTGAATACAGTCTCCCCTTTAAGGAGGCCAAGAAGAGGTTGGTAGAGACCTTTGAAAGAGAATTTATTAGCAGGAGTCTGGAGGCCCATAAAGGAAACGTCACAAGGGCAGCAGAGACCCTGGGCATGCACAGGCAAGGACTACAGCAGAAGATAAGAGAACTTCAACTAAGGCGCAAGGAAGAATCTAAGTAGTTAGGCGGCTCGGATATAGGCCACGCGGTTAAAAAAGCTGTAAATCACCAGGGAGATTAACGTAACGTATAAAAACATTTATGTTTGACTTTTAACCCTTTGTGTGTTTAAATTCTTAAAACTAAAGGGTGGCAGGAAACAAGGAGAGGGTAGAAAGATATGAATGAAAATTATCGCAGGTATATTGCGGAGGCCATTGGTACCTTTGCCCTGGTCTTCATTGGGGCTGGCTCCATATGCACGGACTTCTATTTGAGAAACGCCGGAGGGGCAGGCATCGGACTCTTGGGTATCTCCATTGCCTTTGGTTTTGTGGTGCTGGCGATGGTCTATGCCACAGGGTACCTCTCGGGAGGACATATCAACCCGGCAGTTACTGTGGCCTTCTGGGTTACCAGGCGTATGGATACAAACCTCGCAGTCTTTTATATCGTTTCACAGTTGGTGGGGGCTACGGTAGCGGGTTTTGTCCTGAGGACCATCTATCCAGACGCTGTGGCCAGTGTACATCTGGGGACTACTTATCTTGGTCATGGTGTACCTGTGGCCAGGGGCATCCTCATGGAAGCTGTGATTACCTTCCTCCTGGTGTTAACGGTCTTCTCTACGGCCATTGACAGAAGGTCCACCAAGGCCTTTGCTGGGCTCTGCATAGGATTGGCCATACTCTTTGGGGTAATGATTGGTGGCCCCATAACAGGGGGCTCGATGAACCCAGCCCGTACCTTTGGTCCTGCCATAGCCTCTGGGTTTTTCCAGAACCACTTTGTCTACTGGATAGGGCCCATAGTAGGGGGGATTGTTGCTAGCATCTTCTACGAGAGGTTGCTGGCCGAGGAGCCAGGTGCTGGATTGGAGGTAGAGAAGCCTACTCCTGGAAGGCGGAGGCGGTAGGAATATCTAGTATAAGAGGGACTTCATTACAATCAGGGAATTTGGGGCACCTTATACACTCTGTCCATATCTTATGAGGTAGGCTCTCTTTTTCCACCAGGCGGAAGCCACGGCGCTGGAAGAATTCTGGCTGGTATGTGAGGACAAAGAGCCTCTCTATCCCCAGAGATTTCGCCTCCTGGATACACTCCCTTACCAACTCTCCCCCGATACCTTTTCTCTGGTGGGTTTCTTGTACCGCCAGGGATTTTATTTCGGAGAGGTCTTTCCAGAAGATATGAAGGGCGGCACAGCCAATTATCTCCCCACCGTCAATATAGACAAAGTAGTCCCTTATATTCTCGTATATCTCCCTAAGGGAGCGGGGGAGCATGAGGTCCTTTGAGGCAAAGTAGTTGATGATCTTGTGGACCTTTTCTACGTCAGAAACAACGGCCTTTCTAATCATCCCAGGTCGTTGTATCTCCTTACCCTGAAACCTACGCCTAGATTACTGGCAATCTGCCTGCAGGCCTCTATATCCACCCCAGGGATATCTACTACTGTCATGGTTACCTCCGGGAAGACCTCCCTGGCCCTCTGGGTGAAGCTGAGGAGGGCTTGGTAGGCCCTGTCCCCGTGGCTGGGAGAGCAGAGGACCTTATATCCCTCATTATTTTGGCTATTAAGACTGATGCAAACGGAATCTATAAGCCCCCTTAATTCTTCCGACACCGACCTCCTGTTTATCAGGTCGCCCTGGCCGTTGGTGTTGAGCCGTATCCTCCTGACACCTTTATTTCTAAGGTATCTTGCTACGGTCTTTACCACCTCTAGCCTCTCGGTGGGTTCCCCGTACCCACAGAAGACCACCTCATCATATCTGGTTACATCTCCAAGGCCCTCCATAATCTCCTGTGGGGTAGGTTCTTCTTCCAGGCCCAGGTAATGCCCCTTTACATAAGGGAGGCTTTCCCTGGGACAGAATGTGCAGGAGTTGGAGCAACGATTGGTTATGTTAAGGTATAGGGAATTTCTGATGGCATAGGCTACCTTGCCCTTCCGGTGGTTGGTGCCAAGGCCAAGGAGCCTGAAGGCATTCAGGGAGGTAATCCTGGAAATATCCTCCTCGGAAAGACCGTAAAGTTGAGCTAAAACAGGGACCAGGTATTTTATATAAGAGGGTTCATTCCTCTTACCTCTCTTTGGCTGGGGCGCAAGGAAGGGGGAGTCTGTCTCCATGAGGAGCCTCTCTACGGGCACTGATTTCACCGTCTCCCTTAGGCGGTGGGCGTTGGGGAAGGTTACTGGCCCAGCAAAGGAGATATAGAAGCCCAGGTTTACAACCGCTTTTACCGTTTCTGTAGTACCGCTGAAGCAGTGGAATACCCCCTTGAGGGGACTGGTGGCATATTCCCGAAGGATGCTGATGCAGTCCTGGGTAGCCTCCCTGTTGTGGATGATAAGGGGGAGGTTGGACTCCAGGGCTAGTTCGATATGCCTTCGGAAAAGCACCTTTTGGTCCTCCTTGGTGCTGTAATTGTAGTGGTAATCGAGGCCTGTCTCTCCTACAGCCACCACCTTTGGTTCACGGGCAAGGCCCTTTAGCTCCTGCCAGTCTCCTTCGGAGACGCGGGAGGCCTCGTGGGGGTGGATCCCCAAGCTGGCAAAGAGGCCCTGGTAGAGTTGGCTCAAGGCCAGGCTCCTTTTGCTGGAAGGGAGGTCAGTGCCTACCACGAGGATGTACTCCACCCCTTCGGCCTTAGCCCTCTCGATGACCTCCCGGAGGTCCTGTTCGTATTCTGGGAAGTCTAGATGTGTATGGGTATCTACCAACATATTAAGCACCAGCAGGGAAGGCGTTCTTGAAGAGCTTGACCTCTGGAACTCCACCTTCCTTTGAGAAATGGATAGAGACAACGTCGAAGCGGAAGTGCTGACCCCAGAGACCTTTTTCCTTAATATATTGTTGTGCTGCCCTGTAGAGGTGTCTTTTCTTGGTCCCTGTTACCTTTAGTTCTGGCGGGCCGTATCTAGGAGATAAGCTGGCCTTCACTTCTAGAAAGGCGATAACGCCTCTGTCATAGCCGATTATGTCAATTTCGCAGGTGCCGGTCCTGTAGTTCCTCTGGAGTATCTGGTAGCCCTGTTTCTTTAGGAATTGGGCGGCTGCCCTTTCCCCTTCTAGACCCAAGGCCCTTCGATGTCCTTTGATGGGCCTACTCCTCTAATCCCTTTTAAGACAGGCGGGTACGGGGTTCTAGGCCTGCCCTTCCTCGGTGGGCTCTTTTTTCTCCTCAAACTTCTCTTTCAGCCTGGTGGCCTTCCCAGTCCTCTTCCTCATATAGTAGAGCTTTGCGCGCCTTACCTTTCCTGATTTGGTTACCTTAACGTCCAGGAGCTTAGGAGAATGGAGGGGAAATATTCGTTCCACCCCTTCTCCCTGGACTATCCTTCTGACAGTGAAGGTCTCCCTAATCCCCCTTCCCCTTCTGGCTATTACGGTGCCGCTGAAGACCTGTGTGCGCTCCTTCTCCCCTTCTACAATCTGTGTATATACATCCACCGTGTCACCCACGGCAAAACTGGGGATAGTGGTCTTGAGGGTCTCTTTTTCCAGGGTGTCTATGATATTCATGGTTTCCTCCAAGGAATTTTAAATGCTTATTTTATCACAGCCAGGCATGGTGTCAAGGGATTCAGTCCCTTACAAGTCTTTTCTTCCAAGAAAGGAAGGCCTCTTAGGGAGGAAGACGTTTCTCTAGGTTTGAATGTAGTTGCCCCATTTATGGGGCTTCTGGCTCGATAAATCGAGCAACTACAGGAAAGAAGGTGGCCCTGGAAGTTAGAGATTGACATTTACTTACAGTTATTGTATTTAGAATTTTTATCGCATTATCTATAGATTTTTGCAGAGGGAATCTCCTCAGGTGCTGGAAGGAAAAAAAGGTCTGGGCCTCTCGATAGTAGTGCCCTTCTTTAACGAAGAAAAGAATCTAGAGGAACTCTACGGTAGGCTTAGTAGTGTCCTTGGTGGATTAAACAAGGATTACGAGATTATCTTTGTAAACGATGGCAGTACGGATAACACCCAGGTAGTGCTCCAGGATATCTTCAAAAAGGACGAAAGGGTGAAAGTTATCGAACTCAGGACAAATTTTGGTAAGACTGCTGCCATGGCAGCGGGTTTTGATTACACAAGAGGGGAGATAGTGGTCTCTATGGATGGAGACCTCCAGGACTGCCCAGAGGATATACCCAGATTTATTGAGAAGATAGAGGAGGGCTATGACCTGGTAAGTGGCTGGAGGATGGATAGAAAGGAGCCTTTTATAACCAGGAGACTGCCCTCAAGGGTAGCCAACTGGTTCCTAGCTACACTCTCCGGGGTAAACATACATGATTTTGGTAGTGGCTTGAAGGCCTATAGGAGGGAAATAGTAAGAAACCTGAGCCTCTACGGAGACCATCATCGTTTTATCCCGGCCCTGATAAGAAATATGGGGGTAACTGTTGCAGAAGTTCAGGTAAAGAATGAACCCAGGAGGCACGGGCAGTCAAAGTATGGCCTGAGCAGGATTCCCAAGGTATTCTTTGATATGATAACAATAAAGTTCCTATTGAGCTATTCTACCAGGCCCCTGCACATCCTTGGGCCTATTGGGAGCTTTTTCGGTCTTTGTGGGTTGTTTCTGGGGGCACGCCTTGCCTACCTAAAGATAGTCTATGGAGAGCAGTTGGGAACAAAAGTCTCCCTGTCCATATGTGTCCTCTGTATCTTCCTGGCTGTGCAGATAATTACCTCCGGGCTCCTGGCCGAACTCCTTATAAGGATATACTATGAGTCCCTGGGGAAAAAGACATATGCAGTAAAACACATCCTTGACCACAGACCTTCATGAAACTCTACCTGAATCTCCTAAAGCATATCTTGTTTAATAACCTGAATATAATACCTACCCCTTCCCTCTGCACCTTCCTGGTCACCTGGAGATGTGAGCTGAAGTGCTACATGTGCCGCATACCTGGGCTGAAAGACAAGAGTGAGATGGATACCAGCCAGGTAAAGGCCATCTTTAACGACCTAAACACCCTGGATGTGGTAAGGATTACAGGCGGGGAGCCTTTTGTTAGGGAGGACCTTCCAGAGATAGTTCAGCATATAATAAGGACTTCTAACCCTAGCACCATAATGATAAATACCAACGGGTTCCAGACCTCAAAGATAATAGATTTTGCAGAGGCCATGGGCTCCCCAAGGTTCCACTTTAGGATATCCCTGGATGCTGTGGGGGAGAGGCATGATGAGATTCGCTGTCTAAGAGGTGCCTTTCAGAGGGCTTATGACACCCTGAAGGGGCTAGTTAAGCTCAGGGAGGGCCTGGGTTTCTGTGTGGGCGTAAATATTACTATCACAAAGAGGAATATAGACCAGATAGAACCCCTGCAAAGGCTTTGCCAGGGGCTAGGGGTAGACCTTCAATATCAGATGGCCAGGGATGACCGTTACCTCCTGGAGCCTAATGACGGAGACTTTAGACAGAGCGAGTTCTCTTTCTTTGACCCCCTTTCAGAAGAGGAGTTAGCAGAGATAGTGGAAGGTATTTCCAGGGACACGAGGAGTTATAACTTTAAAGAGGGTCTCGTAAAACGTTATTTCAACGAAGGTCTAAGAAATAGGCTCCTTTACGGCAAAAAGACCCCTAATACCAGATGCGTAGCCTTAACCAGCCACATACGCATACTACCTAATGGGGAGGTGCCTATATGTATCCATAGTAATACCAGGGTGGGAGACCTAACCAAGCAATCTCTCCGAGAGATATGGTTTGGGAAGGGTATAGAGCACTATAGGGAGATGGTAAGAAACTGTCCTGGGTGCTGGATGCCATGCGAGGTGGCCCCTAATGCCATTTATACAGGCAGTATTCTTAGGGCACTGTTTTTAAGGACGGTTTGAGACCAGGTGAACACTCCTGTGTCCCACTGCTGCTGAGAGGAGGGTATAAGTAGGGACTGTGTGGCTTTTCTTTAGGGACTCAAGGGAGATATCCCCCATTATACAAAAGACCTTATCCTCTGAGTTGAAGAATTTAACTACTGAGTCCTGGTCATAAAAGGTCTTCACCCTCTTTTTTGTGTAGAAGAGATAAGGTCCTATTTTGTGGTAGTATATACCGTAGATGCCCAATTCCCCACCTTTTATTATACGAACGGCCTCCTGACAAAAGGGCTTAGCTGACTTATAGTGATTTAGTTCTGACTGGAGAAAGGTACTGGAGTAGGTCATTACCAACACCAGCATAACAATTAGAGTGACAAAAATGGTACGCCTCCTCCCGTAGAGGGAGGTCAGGAGTATAGAACCGCCGCAGAGGGCAAGAAAAGTGCCCAAAGGTATAGAGAGGTTTAAGAACTCCGGATACCTTTTATGGATAAACCAGGGGCCTGCGCCACCTCCCAGGATTAGTACTCCTGCCAAGAAAGCCATAGGTATCACTAGCCCCTTTTTGTAAGAGAAGACATCCTTTTCCAACAAGACAGACTCCCAGAATCTTCCTACTATCAGAGCCAGGCAGGGAAGCAGGGGTAATAGGTATTTGCCTTGCTTTGCCTGGGAGAGGCTAAAGAAACAAAACATCCCTATAAACCAACTCAGGAGGAAAAGTCTCTGTTGTCTCTCCCCTGTAGAGAAGAGGTGGGCAAGAGCGGAGGGGAGAAAGACTATCCAGGGGAAGAATGTCCAGGGTAGGTTCCAGAGGTAGTAGTAGAAGGGCTGCTTATGACTCCAGGTGTCAAAGAACATGCCAAGATTATGTTTGAGGAGTAGTTCCCTGGCGAAATCTGGACCGCCCTTGAAGTAGACAGCTATGTACCAGGGGCATGTTACGGCAAGAAAGAGGAGCAGGCACAAGAATAACTTCCTGGTAAGGAACTCCTTAAGTTCCCCTTTCAGGACCGTGAAGGTCAAGAGGGTTAGTCCAGGAAGGACCACGGCTAGAGGGCCCTTGGTCAGGGTACCCAGGCCTATGAAGAGGGAGCCCAGGAGGTAATATCTGAGTCTTCTGGTAGGGTGGATATATCCTAGGTAAAAGGAGCTCAGGGTAAGGGTCACGAGGCCAGCCATGAGCATATCCACCTGTACCCACCTTGCCTGATGTATATACAGGGGGGAAGTAGCCAGTATCAGGGCAGAAAAGAGTCCGGTACTGCCTCCATAAAGGGTTTTTCCCAGCCAGTAGGTGGCTAGCACCCCCACCATCCCCATAAGGGCAGAGGGAAGCCTGGCAGTAAGTTCCGTGACCCTGCCTGGAAGGAGGGATAGGGTAGCAATGGCCCAATTGAAAAGGGGGGGCTTTTGTGCCCAGGGTAGGGCATTCATCCTGGGGATTGTCCAATCCCCGCTCTCCAGCATCTCCTGGGATATCTGGGCATATTCGCCCTCATCCGGTGCCCACAAATCTCTCCCACCCAGATTTAAGAAAAACAGTAGGAGGCTGAGGAGGATTAAGAGGGCCACAGACGACCTATCGGCAGTAAAGAAATCATCCAGGATGGCAGCGTCTGTAGTTCTCTGTTTCACAGGCTTTGGTTAGGGGGCAAAGACTTCTTTTCTTTATAAATCAGTATGAGGTTCCTGACGTATATAAGGCTGTTTCCGCTGTAACCTAAAATGAAGATGGGGTCCTGGCGATGGATGGCATAAATGAGGAGTATCAGACTCCCCGCGATGCTTAGGTACCAGAAATGGACAGGTATTATACTCTTTCCAACCCTTTCAGAGGCGATCCACTGTAGGAGGAAGCGGCCCATAAAGGCAAACTGACCGATAAGCCCTAGAACGATCCACAAATCCAGTTTTAAGTTCATAATAAGACTCCAGGCTCCTAGATTAGTATTATATCTGTATCCGCAGGCTACTACTAAAGCAGAAAGACCCCTTTTTATCAAGGTCTCGGTGGCTTATTGGAGATTAATAGAAGATTGGCCGTTCTTCGGTGAGGCCCCTTCAATTTTTCCACCACAAAGAGGTCAATTCCAGACCTGGAATTCAATCCTTGATAATCCTCTTCCAGGATAAGGCAGTATACCCTTTCTCTTGAGCTGAGGAAGGGGATGAGGTCGTTTTCAGAACCAATGTTCCTAGGGTGACTCTTTGTGTAGAAGACGTGGGCGGGTCTAAAGGTCTTGTAAATAGCCCAAGGGGTTCCGGGTTCAATTAGATTAGCAATCCTCAGACAAAGGGGTTTTTCAGACCTATTCTCGTTTTGCCAGGGGAAGAGGAGTCTGTCATAGGTCATTTCAAAGGTGCAGGTCGCTAGAAAGATGAAGGCAAAAAGTACCGCAGACTGCCCTGACTGGTAACTAACCCGCAGGGCCCATAGGAGGGTGATGAGACCTAGAGACATGATGGCTATACCTGTGGGGGAAAAGATGGGCTCATGGATGTGACTCTTAAAGAAGGTCCAGGCAACCACTGCACCCAGGGGAATGCCAAGCGCTGCAACAATGGCTTTTTTCCTGCCAGACCAATCGTTTAAAGGTCTTTTTTCCATGTATCCGTCCCAGAGGTTCCCCACCAGGAGGGCCACAGCTGGATAGAGAGGGAGAATGTATCTACTGAATTTCTGCAAGGCTATGCAGAAGGTGAGCAGGATGATAAAGAACCACAGGCAAGGAAACTCCAACCCCTTATTCTCTCTCATACTCATACCACCCTTTACGGCCTTATAAAAAATACTAGGGAGGAAGAGGGACCAGGGTAATGTGCCAGCCAAAACCTCCGTGAAATAGAAGAGGAATTTCCCTGCCCCAAGGGGGGTCTTTATGTGGGACTCAAATTGTCCAAAAAGGCCTTCTATGTAGCCCCTCCCTTCTATCCAGTAGGCCGGCAGTAGCCAGACCAGGATAGTGGCAGTAGCTATGAGCCCACCCAGTAAGGGTTGTGTCTCTCTAAGTAGGGCCAGCTCTTTGCGCCTCCATAAGAAGATAAAGATGACGGCCCCCACCAGTAGAAAGGCCAGAGGCCCCTTCTTTGTTATGGCTGCCAGCCCCATGAGGAGCCAGGTCATAAGAAAGTATTTCCTCCTTCTAGCTGGGTCAGTGTATCCGAAGTAGAAGGCGGCCAGGGAGGAGGTAATAAAGAAGGCAAAGGGCACGTCCAGTCTTGTAATACAGCCGAACTTATGAAACTGCGGCAGGCTGGCCAGGACCATGGCCCCTAGTAGGCCTGCCCGCATACTAAAGAGCCTTTTCCCCAAGAAGTAAACCACCAGGATGGTGCCCAGGGCAGAGAGGGAGGAGGGTAGTATAGCAGTAAACTCTGTTACGTCTCCTCGAGGTAGGCTGAAGAGGGCCTCCAGCCAGAAGTATAGCGGCGGCTCGCCATGGTAAGGCAGGCCATTAAAATGCAGGGCAAACCAGTGCCCCTCCAATAGTGCTTCCCTGGCTACCTGGGCGTATTTAGGTTCATCAGTTCCAGAAAAATCTCTGCCCCAGTGATTGGGAAAATATAGTAGGAGCCAAAGGCCTACCAGGAGGAGGACGAAAAATCTATCATTACTATTTTTCCTCATGATTTGGTTTATTGGACACCAGTATCAATTTACCATCGTAGCCCCTTTTTACCTCTGTTATTTTGAAGGTAAAGAGCTTAATTTTCTGGTAGTCCCCTTCACTTAAGAGGCAGTAGGCCCTCCCTTCTGAGGTGAAGAAGCTGGTAAGGCCTTCTTCTGATGAGAGTTGTCTAACACGAGTCTTAGTATAAAAGACATAATCTGGGTTGAAGAAAGCGAAGTTATATACGGCCAGAGATGAACCTGACTCCATGACCCGAAGAATCTCCTCGCAGACGGCCCTTTCAATACCTGCGTTACTCTCCCTGGGTAGGGAGAGTCTCATATAGGTCATTTCAAAGCTAGTAATTACTAGAAAGAGGCTGAGAAAGATAACCCTGTACTGGCTGGCCCGAAGGGCCAGCCAGACTGCAACCCCTAGGGCTGTAAAAGAGAAGGCCACAAGGCCTTTCAGGGTAGGGGTAGAAAGGGCCCCAGAGGCTATCAGCTCCATAAGCACTCCTGAAGAAAGAGAAATGACTACGACAGGCACTACTTTTATTTTAGGCCAAAAGGGAGAGGCCTTTTCTATGTAGGTGTCCCAGAGGCAGGCGAGCATAAGGGCTACGGCGGGATAAAGCGTAAGGACGTACCGGCTCTTCTTGGATAAAAGAATACAGAAGATGATGAACATAGCAGCGAACCATAGGAAGGGCAAGCGAAGGCCTTCTCTTTTTTCAGCCGTAGCTTTTCTAAGATAGAAAAAGAAAGCAGGAAGGAGAAGGGTCCAGGGTAGCAGGCCTACGAAGACCTCACAAAGGTAGTAGAAGGGCTTAATGTATCTAGGGGTTTGCTTTAGATGAAATTCAAAGTGTCCCAGTAGACCCTGGATGTAGTACGGACCTCCTTGAATATATGCTGGAAGAAGCCAGACCATCATTAGAGCCAGGATGAGGATAGATCCCAGAAGGAGTTCTGTCTCTTTCAAACGGTGGAGCTCCCTGCGACTGGCCAGGTGCAGGAGGATAACAGGAGGGATAAGAAGAAACCCAAGGCCCTTGGTAAGGATGGCAAGGGCCATAAGTAACCAGCCCCAGAGGAAATATTTCTTCTTGTTCACAGTGGAGTTGAGGCCGTAATAAAAGGCGGCAATGCTAGAAGCTATAAAGAATGTGAGAAGCATCTCCAGTTTTCCCACGCAGGCGTATTTCTGAAACTGAGGACTAGAGGCCAGGATTACACCAGCCAGGAAGCCCGTACGTACGCTGAAAAGGCTTTTTCCCAGATAAAAGACCACAAGGACTGTGCCCAAGGCAGAAAGGGCTAGGGGAAGCCTCAGGGAGAAAGGTGTTACATCACCAAAGGGCATGCTCAGCAGGGCAATGAACCAGAAATAAAGTGGGGGTTTATTGCAGTATACCTCGCCATTATAGTGGAGTGCAAACCAATGCCCTTCCCAGAGGGTCTCCCTGGCTACCTGGGCATAAAGGGTCTCACGTCCGCTCCAGAAATCTCTTCCCCCTAGATTGGGAAGGTATAGGGCCAGGCAGAGGATAGCTAGCAGGAAGGGGAGAAACCCTTCCTTTGATGATATTTCTTTACTCAGGTATCCTTTCATCATGATACATTTAGTGTTAGGGATTAGCCTTTTGGCATATTACAGACCAGGACGAGGTCATCGTCCTTCTTCTTTTTTCCTTCAAACTCTAGTACTTTGTACACGGTTAGTTTAATAGCCGCGTAGTCCCTTTCTCTTAGCAGGCAATATACCCTTTCTGGGGAGGAAAGGAATTGGTTTAGGTCTGCCTCCGAAGGGATGCATTTCGGATACATCTTTGTGTAGAAGGGATAGGCAGGCCTAAAGGAGTTGTAAACCGCCCAGGGGGAACCAGGTGCCATTACCCTAAGCATTTCCTGGCAGAGGTATTTTTCAGACCTTTTTTCATTCTCCCTGGGCAGGCGGAATTGATAATAGCTGAACTCAAAGACTACAAAGGTTAGAAGTAGGGACAAAAAGAGTAGCCTGAACTGCGCCGCTTTTAAGGCAAAGTATATCCCAGCTATTAGGGGTATTGTCACCAGGGCTATGTTTATGGCTGGTGCGGGAAGACCATGGGAAATAAGCAGGGCTATCTCCAGCCCAAGGATGGAGGCTAAGAGTAGAAGGGGCAGTGCCTTTATTTTGGGCCAGGGGAGGGTGGGTCTTTCTAAATAACCCTCCCATGGGGCAGCAGCCAGAAGGGCCGCTGCTGGGTAAAGAGGCAGGAGATACCTACTGTGTTTACTAGCAATCAGGCTAAGGGATATAAACATTGCCATGAACCAGAGGCAGGGGAAACGTAAGTACTCGCTCTTCTTACGGAAGAAAAGGAAGATAGCCACAATCATAAATAAAGACCAAGGCCCTAGCCCTATAAGAATTTCAGGGATGTAGAAATAGAAGGGCTTTGCGTGGGGCTCCTCCGTTGCATAGACGGTTAAGAGCCTAAATAACTCCTTGATATAGTAATAGCCTTCTTTCGGATAATATAACTCTTCATTTGGGGAGGTAAAGAGCATAAAGAAATTTTTAATGTGGTTAAGGCCTTCTTCTGAGAGGTTATGGCCTTCTTCTGAAAGGGCAAGGAACATCCAGCCCAGAATTGTAGCAATAAAGACAAGGCTTCCGGAAAGAGGTGTTATTTCCTTTAGGCGGCGCAATTCCCCCCTTGAGAACAGGTAAAGGAAGACTACTATGGCCACAAGGACAGGCGCCAGAGGGCCCTTTACAAGGACGGTCAGGGCTGCACAAAACCAGGCCAGGAGGTAGTAAGTCTTTCTGGAAGAAGAGGTATAACCCAGGTAAAAGGCGACGAGACTGGAGGTGACGAGGAAGGCCAGGGGCATATCTATCCTCACCATGCAGGCAGACTGCTGATACTGGGGCGAGGTAGCCAGGATTAAACCAGCCAGGAGGCCAAGACGCTCACTGAAGAGTTTCTTACCCAGGAAGTAGACCAAAAGGACCATACCCAAGGCACTAAGGGCAGAGGGGAGACGGGCAGTGAATTCTGTGACATCCCCAACAGGCCAGCTCGCCAGGGCCATGAGCAAGAAATAGAGGGGGGGTTTAGTATAGTATATCTCGCCGTTGAAATGAGGCATAAACCAGTGCCCCTCCAATAGGGCCTCCCTGGCCACCTGGGCATACTGAGGCTCTACACTCCCCCAGAGGTCTCTATTTCCAAGGTTGGGCAGGTAAAGGAATAAACAAAGGACAGTTAAGATTATTGCCCCAGAACCTTCTTTTCTAAGAAGTCCGTTCATCTAGTTCTTCTAATACCTCGTAATCTAACCGTCTACTCTGCATCCACTTCACTGCTAAGAGGTCTATAAGGAACTTGAAGAGCCGATTACGGATGTTATACTTGGACTGCCCAGATTTCCTAGGGTAGTGGGCTATAGGCACCTCTGCCACACGGAATCCTTCTATCCTGCAGAGGGTAGGATAGAAGCGGTGGAGTCCCTTAAACAATTTTATCTTCTCTACCACCGCTTTCCTCATGGCTCTTAGGGGTGAACCTGCATCTGTTGGTGAATCACCCATGAGCTTGCTCCTCAAGAGATTACCTCCCCAAGAGACCATTCTCCTGACCAATTTGTCCTTTCTCTCCGCCCTAACGCCCCAGGCAACGTCATGGTCTTTTAGCTCCTCCAAAAGCTTAGGGATGTCTTTGGGGTCGCTTTGAAGGTCGGAGTCCATAGCCACGATTACCTGGCCCCTTGCCTTCTTGAAGCCTGCATCCAGGGCAGCCGTCTCGCCGCAGTTCTCCTTGAATCGAATTACCTTTAGAGAAGGGTGACTAGTATGGAGCTTCCTTAATACCTCAAAGCTTCCGTCCGTACTTCCGTCATCAACAAAGATAATCTCATAGGGGTTACCTAACCCCCCAAGAACCTCTTGGAGCTTGGAGAGGAGTTCCTCCAGGCTCCCTGCCTCGTTATGCACGGGCAGAACAATGGAAAGCTTTTCCTTACTATCCACAGATAATCGAAGACCTGTCTTCCCTTGAGTTACTTCACATTAAGCTTAATAGCCTCAACGATCCGTCTAATCTGTTCCTGTGTCATTTCGGGGTAGATGGGCAGGCTCAGTATCTTGGAGGCAGCCTCCTCTGCCCTGGGGAAAAACCCCTTCCCCAGGCCAAGGTAGGAGAAGGCAGGTTGGAGGTGTAGGGGGTGAGGGTAATGGATGCCTGTCTCGATACCTTCCTCTTTTAACTCGGACCTCAAGAGGTCTCTATCCTCTACCTTTATCACGTAGAGGTGGTAGACGTGACGGAGACCCTGGGCTACCTTTGGGGTGGTAACCCCCTTAATGGGAGCTAGGAGCTTATCATAGTAATGGGCATGCTGTCTTCTTCTTTCATTCCAGTTCTCAAGGTACTTTAATTTGACGGATAGGATAGCTGCCTGGAGGGTGTCCAGTCTGCTGTTATGACCCTCTATCTCGTGGAGGTATTTCTCCTTTCTACCGTGATCCCTTAGCATGCGTACCCTCTCGGCAATCTTCTCATCGGAGGTCACCACAGCCCCTCCATCGCCGTAGGCTCCGAGGTTCTTGGAAGGGAAGAAGCTGAAGCAGGCTACTTCCCCCAGGGTGCCCACCCTTTTACCCTTGTACTCTGCCCCATGGGCCTGGGCCGCATCCTCTATTAGCTTAAGACCATGTGTCCTAGCTATATCTTTTAATTCATCCATCTCCGCGGGCTGGCCATAGAGGTGTACTGATATTATGGCCCTGGTCTTCCTGGTTATCTTTTTCTTGACCTCTTTTGGGTCTATATTAAAGGTTTCAGGATGGATGTCGGCGAAGACCACCCTTGCCCTGGCCAGGCTAATGGCCTCAGCCGTAGGGGCAGCGGTGTTGGGAGCGGTAATGACCTCGTCTCCTTGACCTATTTCCAGGGCCTTTAGTGCCAGCACCAGGGCATCGGTGCCGCTGGCCACACCAATGGCGAAGGGGCTATTGCAGAATCTTGCAAAACCCGCCTCAAATTCCCTTACACGTCTTCCCAGGATAAAGGTGCCCTCTTCTATAACCTCTTTTATGGTGGACAAGATTTCTTCTTGGATACCTTGATACTGGGCCTTGAGGTCAACCAGCTTGATATCTTCCACAGCAACCGTGTTCTTCATAGGTCTCCCTTGTGTTATTGGTGGCCTATCTTTATGGGTACTCCATCCTTCTTCAGCGACTCTTGGGCAGATTCCAGGACCCTGACTACCCTTAGTCCGTTTCTGCCATCGGTAAGGGGTCTTAGACCCTTTTCTATGCACTCTACAAAATGTTTACATTCCTCATAAAGTGGCTCATAATCCTCTAGTTCAGGGGTTACCACCGTGCCTTTTTTCTTTGTATATTTATCCCGCATTTGATTGAAGCCCTCAGCACAGAGTTCGTTTCTTACGACCTTTACTTTCCCATTGCTACTAAGTTCGTCGTAGACAATCATGTTCTTACTGCCTACCACGGTGGTAGTTCTGGTCCTCTGTGGACTGAGCCAGCTGACGTGTATTTCTGCATTGATGCCGGAGGGGAATTCCAGGCTCATGTGCACCACATCTTCTACATCCTTTTGCAGGTAGCTGTAGCCCCTGGCACTAACACTCCTTGGCTCCTCACCAAGCCAGTAAAGCATTATGGAGACATCGTGAGGGGCTATGTTCCACATAGCGTTAACGTCTGCCTTAACAGTGCCCAGGTCTGTCCTCTCCGAGTAGAGGTGGTAGATATCACCCAGCATTCCAGCCTTGATACATTCCTTGACCTTTCTCACGGCAGGATTATATTCAAAGACGTGACCTACCATCAACACCAGTTTACGGTCTTCTGCCAACTGGATGAGGTTCTGGCACTCCTTAGCCGTAAGGGCCAGGGGCTTTTCTACAAAGGCGTGTTTTCCCTGGAGCAGGGCAGCCTTCGCCATCTCGTAGTGATAGGCAGGCTGGACAGCGATTACCACGGCCTTTATTTCCTCATCCTCCAGGAGGGTAGAGTAATCTTTGCAAAGCTTTAAGCCTGGATATGTCTTACTTATTATATCTCGCCTGGTCTCATTCTTTTCGCAGACGGTATGCACCATTTGTTGGTCTATCTTTAGAAAATTCCTTATGAGGTTAGGCCCCCAGTAACCTGCCCCTACTACTGCCAGCGTTATCATATTATTTTGCCTGAGCTGATTCCTTCTTGGGCAGATATACGTATATCCTTCTGGTTTCCTGACACACTACGTACAGGAGCCCCATCTCGTCTCGTGTAATCCCTTTTGCCTGGGTTACCTCTGGAGTGAAGTCACCCAGAATCTCTCCCTGAAGGGTAACCTCGTAAATTTTACCAGTGGAACCATGGGACAAGAGTAAGAGATGTTTGCTAGTGGGGTCGTAGCAAAGAGCCTCTATGTTCTGTATATCATTTATGGAGAGAGAGCCAGTAAGTCTGCCATCCATAGCAAGTTCCAGGATTTGATCCCTTTCTCCTGAAAGGGCCAGATAGAGCTTTTCACCCTGGGAATCTAGGGTGACTGCCTTAACCTTTCTTCCCTGGAACTCTGGGGGTAGCTTGAGGCTCCTTAGTAGGCAACCATGGCGGTCTGTTTCCAGGATATCTTCGGGCTTCTCCTGGATAATAATGAAACCCTCCTGGCCACCCATGGAGGTATAAGCTACGTCTGAGATATTCACGGCATCGGTGAAGATGGTGCCCAAAGGGACTCCAGCCTTGCTAATCTCGAAGATAAACCCCTTGCCATTTTCAGCGATGCAGAGGGTTTTCCTTGTAGAATCATAGGTAATAGAAGAAGGTTTGTCCAGTATCGCCAGGGGAATGGAATCCGTATAGGTAAAACCTGCCCCTGGGGTTTCGCTAGAGACAAGAAGTCCCCAGGCAAAGACAAGGATTAAGATAGAAGCACCTATAAACATCTTAACAAAGTATCTTCCGCATGTTAGTGTATATGAGACCACCCCTTTCCAGTCAAGAGAAGGCACTAGATTTCTAATAGAATTAAATCCTTGAAGCAAAAATGTCAAACTAATTTTTGGGGTATTGAAATTTCTTGATTTTTTATGGGTCTATGGTATCTTTTAAACTCGAGGGGTTTGTAGAAGTCTTTGTAAGGGGAGAATTAATAACATGATAGTAGGTGTGGTGCATCATAAAGGGGGTGTGGGTAAAACTACCACCAGCATAAATCTATCCAGTGGGTTAGCCTTAAGGGATAGAAGGGTCCTTCTGATAGATATGGACCCTCAGGCCCACTCCACGAAGGGTGTAGGCGTGTCTATGGAAAATGGCCACCTCTCCGTAAAGGATATACTCCTGAAGGAGGCCAATGCCCTTTATGCCCAGTATTGGAGTGGCGATATAAGGGAAGTTATCCGTCAGACCCAGAGGCCGGGATTGGACGTAGTTCCTTCCGAGTTCCACCTCTCCCAGACTGTGGAGCAGCTTTACAGCCGATTTAACCGCAACTTCAGGGAGTCTATACTAGCCAGCAGCCTTGAGTCTGTAAAGGACAGTTACGATTATATTATAATAGACTGCCCCCCTGGGTTGGGTATCCTGGCGGTGAATGCCATGAGGGCCTCTCAGTTTATTGTTATTCCAAGTATTATGTCGCGCCTATCTATAGAGGGCATAGCCGACGTTCTAGAGGTGATGGAAAGGGCTAAGAAGGGCCGCTTCGAGAGCTACAAAATACTCTTAACACTTGTGGACCCAAGGCTTAGGATGACCAATGAGTACGTCATGGAAGAGCTCATCCCCTTTAAAGGGAGGGTCTTACGCACCCAGATAACTCGCAATGAGGCCATTAACCAGGCACAGATCGCCCGCCAGGATGTTTTTGCCTTCGCTCCTGGCTCCCGTGGGGCCGAGGATTACGCCCACCTGACCCAAGAGTTATTGAGGTTGTGGGAAAGTAGATAGGTCTTAACACTCAAATAGGGACTCCCCTTTAGACCGTAGAGTTGGAGACTAATTGGATCCATCATCCATGGGCAAAAGGTTTGAGATCCTTAGTCTCTTGTCTATTGCGGCTGCTGTTGGTGTTTTCTATGGGGGGAGCCTGGGTATATCTTTCTTTGGGGAGATATACTATGCCTTTTATAATTTTCTCTATACGGATGACCCCCACATCCTGACAGGAGGTGGTGGCTACGGCTTCAGACCCCTTAAGGGCCTACTCTACTATGGGCTTTTTAATACCTTCGGTCTGAATGCCCTACCCTTCCATTTGGTTCATGTCTTCCTCCACTACCTGAACGCCGTCCTGGTGTTTTACATAGTAGCAAGGTTTACTGAGAACAAGGTAATAGGGCTCTTTACGGCCCTGCTCTTTGCCACCAGTTGGCTTAACTGTCAGGCAGTATGCTCTCCGGCGGTGTTGCACGAGGTCTTGTGGCCCTTCTTCGGTCTTTTGACGGTAGTATGCTTTTACCAATTCAGGCATAAGGGTGGTTTCCTTTATTACTCGCTTTCTTTGCTTTGCCTTCTTCTGGCCCTGGGTTCCAAGGAGAACGCCTTTGTGCTACCCGGGGTGTTACTGTTGGTGGACTGGTATTATAGGGGTGTAGAGTGGTCCCCCCGGGGGATACTCTTGGACCTGAGAGATGGCCTGAGGAGGGGCCCTGTGCTGGCCCTTTTACCCTTCTTTATCCTGGCGCTCATTCATGTCTTTATCCTTAGGTATTCCTCTCTTATTTTGGATGCGGCTTTTGGAGGAGGAGCACAGTTTCAAGAACTGGCGACCATTGAACGGGTGATTTCTGGGTTGCGGTACAACATGGGTTGCCTTTTTGGGGTACCTATCATCGTGAGAAGGTCCTACATAGTAAAATTTGGGATAGTCCTCCTTATCCTTACTACCCTGGTATATTTTCTGAGCCCAGAGCAAGAAAAACGTCGTATCACCCTCCTTATGACCTGCATCTTAATCCTGGTATTGCCTGTTTCCTTTCTTTTGGTTTCTGTACATTACATATATTTACCATCGGTGGGGAGTCTGGCTACCTTGGTCCTGGTTTTTTATAAAGGTAGTCAGATGCTGGGTGAGCGTTTCTCTGCCCCGCATAGGAGAAAGGATGTTATGCATGGGGTATTTTTTTTCCTTTGTGGTGCCCTCTTGGTCCTTAACTTCCGTTTTGTTAGTAATGCTGTGGGGTACTACAAGAAACTGGGGGATATAAATCGTTCCTTTATAGAGAAGCTGGAGGCGAGTTTTCCAGACCCGAAGCAGCTGAGGGGCAGTAAGCTCATGGTGGTTAATTTCCCCAGGGTCTTGCCTTTTCCCTGGCCAAGATATTATATGGCATGGATGATAGTTTACGATACGGTAGATACGCCTTTGGCTGTCCATTTTGGTAGAGAAAATCTTCCCACTATTATTACTGTTAACATTCCCTTAGATTGTGGGAAGAGATACGATAAACTTTGCCACCTTGTCAGGGAGCCAGCTCCACAGGAATACGATGAAATGGTGAGGGATAAGGATACCAGGGTATATTTCTTCGATTCTTGCAAGGGGGCGATAAGGGAGGTTACGGGCGTTAGCTATTTAGAGCTAGAGAAAGAAATGGGCGAAAGACCTCGGTAGATCCAGAGAACAAGGCTACGGAGGGGGCTCAAACCAGGGAAGATACGTCAGTTTTAATAATAACTGGGGGAGGAGGAAGTTTGGGTGCGGTTACCTGCATAAACTGTTCATGCCACATCACAAGATTTAAAAGGCCCCAGATCTTAAGACTGTTATCTTTCCTACCCAGGAAGTACTCGTCTAAGACCTGTTTTACATAGAGGGGATTAAAAAACCCTAGCTCCTCTATCTTCTTGTAGGCCAGATTTTCTAGCGCCAATTCTTTTAGTTCCTTTTTAAGCCAATAAGAGAGGGGTGAGTTAAAGCCCTCTTTCTTTCTGGAGAGGGTCCTAGCAGAGACCTGACCACGGAGGGCCCTTTTTAGGATGTATTTGCTTGAGAGACCCTTTAACTTGTAATAAGAGGGGATGCGCATGGCGAATTCTACAAGCTCATGATCCAAAAAGGGGACTCTCACCTCTAAAGAGTGGGCCATGCTGGCCCTGTCAACCTTTGTTAATATGTCGTCTACTAACCAGGTCTTAAAATCCACGTAGAGGCAGCGATCCAGTAAGTCTGCCTTCGGGTACTTATTAAAGTACTGACGAAAGTAGTCAAAGGTGTCTAGGCTCTTGATACTGCGGAGGCAATCGGGCGAGAATAGTTTCTCCTTTTCTTCCTCTGTAAAGATGACCCTCCAGAAGTAATGCGCCTTTTCAGGAGAGAAATCCGCCCCACGCACAAATTGATTCAGCTTGTAGCTGTAGCTTACTTTACTTAGGGAATGAGGGAGCATGTTAACTGGTCTTGCTATACAGTTAGAGCGGAGGAGTCTGGGCAGGAGTTTGTACAATGTAGCCAACTTGTCAGCTATATAGGTATCATAGCCGGCAAAATTTTCATCCCCTCCATCACCGGAGAGAGCTACTTTCACATACTTGCGGGCCAACTGGGCCAGAAAGTACATGGGTATACATGAAGAATCTCCCAAGGGTTCGTCGTTATACCATATCAGCCTTGGCAATGTAGTCTCTATCTTTGGCTCAACAACGAGGTCGTGATGCTCAGTCCCAAGGTACTGGGCTGCATAACGGGCATGGGGGAGCTCACTGTAAGATTTTTCTTCAAAGCCGATGCTAAAGGTCTGAGGTGCTTTATTAGTAGGGGAAGACATATAGCTTACAACCGCTGTGGAATCGATGCCTCCACTTAAAAAAGCGCCTAGGGGGACGTCGCTCATGAGCCTTCGTCTCACGGCGGTCTCTAAGAGAGACCTGATTCTTTCGCAGTATTGCTCTTCTTTTAGTTGGAGCTTGTTATCTATCTCTATATCCCAGTACTGCCACAATCTGTAGCCCCCTTCGTTCACAATCAAGGCATGGCCCGGCGGCAATTTGGATATCCCCTTTACCATAGAGTGAGGAGATAAGATATAGTTGAGGGTAAGATACATGCTTAAGCTCTCTACATCGATTTCCCTTTTTACCTCAGGGTCTTGCAGGAGGGCCTTAACCTCTGAGGCAAAGATAAAACCTTCCTTCAGCTTGCTGTAGTAGAGGGGTTTAATGCCCAGCCTGTCTCTTGCTAGGAAGAGGAGTTTTTTCCTTTCGTCCCACAGGGCCAGGGCGAACATCCCGTTTAATTTCTCTAGAAACCCTGTCCCGTGTTCTTCGTAGGCGTGTACGAGGACCTCTGTATCACAGTTGGTTCTAAACCTGTGCCCCTGCGCTTCAAGCTCTTTACGTAGCTCCTTAAAGTTATAAATCTGACCATTAAAGACTACCCATACCTTTCCATCCTCATTAGAAAGAGGTTGGTGTCCCCCAGCAAGGTCTATGATGCTCAGGCGCCTGTGTCCCAGGGCAACGTTCCAACCTGTGGAGGAGGAAAAATGGGTGCCCATATCATCAGGGCCCCTATGTACCATCACACTTAAGGCCCTTTCTACCACGTCTGGGTCTATAGGGCGATTATTAAAGTTTGTTTTGCCAAAAATGCCACACATCTTGATTAGGTTCTAAAAAGGTAGGTTGGGCACTAAATGTCATGAGTTGGGTGATTTGCTAAGGGCTCAATCCTCAGCCTGGGTGTCTGTCAGCCTAAGGTAGTGGTTTGTGAAAAGTATGTG
The DNA here is from genome assembly GCA_030586765.1 of Candidatus Brocadiales bacterium. Classification (GTDB taxonomy): domain Bacteria; phylum Planctomycetota; class Brocadiia; order Brocadiales; family Bathyanammoxibiaceae; genus JAUQZZ01. The sequence goes on from JAUQZZ010000006.1 coordinate 26,965, forward strand.
ATAAGCTGCAATGGCAGAGTTCTTTAGCTCAAAGAAGGAGCCTACCCTGCTTAAGGCCCTTATGATGTAGGAAGGACGGAAGTAAAAGCGTATATAGGCCTTTTTAAGATATCGCAAGGCGTCTTTTTGGGATAGGTCTGTTCCCACAAGAGGCAATTCCTTCTCTTTGGAGGGGTCTAGGGTGAAGTCCCGCCAGTAGTCTCCCCCATATTCCTTCTTGTACAGCTCGTAGAGTTCTGTGTTAGGGAAGGGGGTCATCTTTGTAAACTGTACGTAATCCAGGGGCAGCTCACAGGCAAAATTCAAAGTCCTCCTTATGCTCTGGGTAGTTTCCCCTGGTGAGCCCAGAATGAAGAAACCCAGGGCCTTCATCCCATAGTGTTTGGTCCATTTTACCACCTCTCGGACACGGTCCAGCTTTATGTCTTTTCTTAATATTCTCAGTATCTCTGGGTCTCCAGATTCTATACCAAACATTACCACTTTACAGCCCGCCCGGCTCATCATCTTTAACATATCTTTATCCACAGTATCGGACCGTGCCCTGGCCGTCCAATCTATATCCAGTTTCCTCCTCATCATCTCCTCACACATGGTGGAGGCACGTTTCTTGTTTATAGTGAAGATGGTATCATGGATGTCCATGCTGCGGATTCCAAACTCCTTGTAGCATACCTCCATCTCGTCCACAAAGTTCTCAGGGCTCCTCAGGCGGTATTTCTTGGTCTTTAGGTCACAAAAGATGCAGCGGAAGGGGCATCCCCTGGAGGAGAGCATTCCTGTGAAGTTCTTCCGCTGGGTGAAGACATTAAAGTATTGATTGTTCTTAAGGAGATGCCTGGCCGGAAAGAGGGTCTCGTCAATAGTATCCCTAACCTCCCTGGGAGCATTCACGATGGTATCTCCATTTCTTCTGTAGGCGATGCCCTTAACTCCCTTCAGGTCTCCTCCCCACTCCAGGGTTTTTAGAAGTTCGGGCAGGGTGTCATCAGCCTCACCCACTACGGCGTAGTCAAATTCAGGATGGGCTATGGTCTCTGCGGGGTAGAGAGAGAGATGCCATCCCCCCACGATGACAGGGATTTTAACCCTTTCCTTGATGAGTCGGATATTATTTAGGTTCTGGGCAAATCCGTAGGTGGTTACGGTAAAGCCCAAAATGTCTGGAGAGAGGGCGTTTATCCTGGAGACAATCTTATCTAAGTTGAGTCTCTCCGCAACGGCGTCTATAATAGAGACCTTGTGCCCTGCCCTCTCCGCCACGGCCGCTGCGTAGGTGAGGCTCAGGGGCGGTATGGATTCCATCACCTTATCTTGGGCATCGAGATTGGTCCAATTTATCTCACACCGTGTGGGCAGGAATATAAAGGTTATCTTCATATCTCAAACAGTTCAAGTCGGGATGAATAAACATCTTGTTCTAATTTCATGGCACCCTGTCCTTCTCTAACATTAAACCCTTAACATTATAAGAAGATAAGGGTTGGATTCAAGAGAAAATTAAGGTAGAGACATTGGAGGGGAATACAGCTAAACTCCCCCTTCTGAGGTTTTCTACCTGGGATATTTGTTTTTCTTGAAGTATATAAGGTTTCAGGATAGATTAGCCGTGTTATTCTGGTGGAGGGCGTAATATGCCTTATTTATTTCCTGGAACTAGAGTGACCTGTATCTTTACCCTAGTAATAGTTGTAATCCTTTCCAGCGTTACAGCATCTAAGATTGTCCATGGGAAAAGAAAAGAGGCAGGCGTAGGGGAGAGTTTTCACCAGGAGACAAGGCTTACCCTTACTGGTATGGTAGGGTCTATATTCCGATGGCGCACGCAGCCTGCGCAGTATAAATCTTACCCTGGCAAGGAAAAGGTCAAGCTTCCTGCAC
>JAUQZZ010000064.1 GCA_030586765.1 Candidatus Brocadiales bacterium
ACCCTGAGCAGTGAGATACCTTCTGGCTCAGTGTACATCCTCTCGGAAGAGGACTACCTCTCTTACAGAGAGCTTTACCAACTCATCTCTCATGGCCTCTACAGCAGTAGCCTGGGGATGGTCTCCTTACCCAAATGGCTCCTCCTGGGCGGCATACACACAACCAACTATCTTTATTCCCTCAGGGGCCGAGAGTACTTCTTCAAACCCTGGATGGTTGACTTTTCTCTGCTCAGGTACTGCTTTGACACAGAAAAGGCAAGGAAGGAGTTAGGCTGGAGGCCCAGACACTCCCTCAGGAACTATCTAGGAGAGATACTAGAGGGCCTTAAAAGAGACCCCAAGGGATGGTTCACCATAAATAACATTAACCTATAGTCATCCACCTAAGGCTGGTGGATATGTCCTTCTGAGCTGAAGCCCTGATCCGCCTAAGGCGGATAAATGCTGCCCCTACGAATCTCCGCTTACTACAAGTTTGTCTGTCGAACCTTCATGGCCCTTCACCCAGGCGGGCTAGAAGACCCCTGTACGCCTCGTACTTCTCGTACCTCGGGTGGCCTAGTATCTTGCTCAGGGGCACCACCTCCACCATTATCTCCCTGGCCTTGCTGGTATCACCTTTCATTGCATAGGCCACGGCAAGATTTGCTGAAGTCTCAGCATACTCCCAGGGGAATCTGTCCAGGGTTCTGACCTTCAAGGCCTCCTCATAGGCATTAATGGCCTCATTCAGGTTCTCTGCGCGGTCTCCTGTGGGGAGGTTTGCGTAGGCGGCGCCCAGGTTGTTCTGGGCCCCTGCGAATCTTTCTGGGGATTTCTCATTAGTGTAGATGGCAAGGACTTTTTTATAGGACTCTATTGCCCTATTAAGATTCTCAGAGCGGTTGCCCAGGGGCCATTCTATAAGGGCTATGCCAAGGTTCCAGAGCACAGAGGCCCTGGCCTTTAAGTCCTCAGGAAGGGATTTTAGTGCCTCCTCAAATTCTTTTATGGCCTCTTCATACCCCCCACCCTCTAGCCCCTTTACGCCCAACTCAAAGGATTTCAAGGCCCTTTCACATTCCTCCTGAGCAAGCTCTATATCTTTTAGTTCTAACTGTTTCTTAAACTCCTCGGGCGGTACCGATGGGGACAATACGTATTCCTTTTCTATAAGGTTTTCTATTGCCTTCTCGACGCCAGCTTTCGCCATTTCTCTGGCCTCTTTCTCTAACTGCTCCTCTTTCTTTAATTGCTCTTCTTTTTCTAACTGCTCTTCTTTCCTTAACTCCTCTTCTAATTCCTTTAATTCCTCTTTTATCTCCTCCCACCTTCCCTTTATCTCCTCGTTCTCCCTGGCTGTATCCTCAAACCACTTTAAGAGTTTCTGCAAGAACTCCCTTTTCAGCGATGGGTCTTCTAGTTCGATTAGTTTTACATTGTTCAGGAGCATCGTAAAGGAGGAGAATACCTTCCTTATCCATTCGGCCTTCCTGTCGTACTCTTCCCTGACCACTAAAAAGGCATTCCAGCGTTTACACAGCTCCCGACTCTGCAACTGAAGTATTTGTAGAGCATTTTCCACCTCGCTTATTGCCTTTTTCTCCGTTGAGCCCTCAAACTTTATCTTATCAAGGATGTTTAGCTTTAGAGAAAATGCCCTGCCCTGATATTCAATCTCCCTATCGCAGTCTCTAAATATCCTTGTCTCTTTTTTGCCGTCAATCTCACCTTTAATGAGCTTTATCTTTATTTTTCCCCGCATAGTCTGAGTGCTCCTGTAAAAAGGGGACAACTGCCCTTTGTCGATAGGTTATCCTGCTAAGCTGGACTTGTAAAGGGGTTTTTGGAGATGTAGCGTGCGATTCGCCTAAGGCGGATGGCGCATGATTGGAATCAGCTATCACCAATAGGTTAGATACTTCCATATAATTCCCCTAGTGGCTAAAAGGTGTGGAATTTTGCCGAAGGCGAATCAGCCTCAGGTCACGCCAAAGGTGGATGTGCCTCTGGTGCACGTGACCTGGCATTTACTCTCCTGGGATAGTGTGATAGATTGTCCTGAGACCTAAAAAAGTAGGGCGGGCGCCTCGCCCGCCCAGACGGGCAAGATGCCCATCCTACAAAGTATTCAGGTCTTTTAGAGATAGAATGGCCCAGGGTAAAGGGTGAGGAAATCCCTGTAGAATAGCTCCAAATTTCTCTTTCTCTCAGAAACATAAGGGATTATAATAATTTTTTAGAGTGAAAGAGACACATAGACCTTCTGGCAACCTTGGCCCACTTTTTTTCTGTCTTTTTGCAATCATATGTTGTCAGTGGGATACAGATGTGGCCCTGGCGGCTAAAAAAGAGGCTGAGGGACTTACTGTTGGGGCTTTATACTATCTGTGGTGGGGCCTGCTTCCTGGGGAGAAAAATACCTGGGTACAGGGCTACAGTCTTTCTCCCCTCCTTGGGGAATATTCCTCCAGGGATAGGGGTGTTGCAGAGGAGCATCTGAGATGGGCCACCCAACACGGAATAAACCTCTTTGAGGTCTCCTGGGCTGGCCCTGGCAGGAGAGACCCATCCCTGGATAATGATGATATAGACCTGGCCCTGAGGCAGGGACTGCTCAAGGCCCCTTCTATTCAGGATATAAAGTTCCTGCTGGTCTACGAGACAGAAAAGACATTAATCCAGGAGGCTAAGTCTATCGGATACAAGGATATCCCTGGGGCCTTTATTGCGGATATAACTTATGCTAGCGATACATACTTTGACCACCCCAGTTATTTTAAACTGGGGGGTAGCCCTGTGGTGATGATTTGGAAGGCAAAGGCAGTTCTTAATACCCTTATAAAAGAAAGCGGTGGGGATTTATCTGAGGTATTTCAGGAGATAGAAAAACGTATAGGCCAGGATGTCTTTTGGGTGAGTCTTGGGGAAGACCTCTACGACCCTAATGGGCCTGACTTGAACGACCCTATGCTGCGGGCCATAGACGCCGTTTGTCCCCTTCTGGGCGACTCCTTCCCCCCTGGGGAGACCAGACCCTGGAGGGAATATCTGGATAAGGTGAGCACCAGTTACGCCCTCTGGGTTAGGGGGGCAAGAAAGGCAGGCTTCCTCTTCATCCCTTCGGCACTCCCAGGCTTTGATGATAGGGCCTTTAAGGCGGGCCAAAACCGTCTGCTGAGGTTGGATCCGCAGGGTTTTCACGAGTCCCTAAGTCTTGCTAAGGAGATGGCCAAAGAAGGAAGCAACTGGTTCTCTATTTATGGATTTAATGAGTGGTTTGAAAGTGGTGCTATTGAGCCTACAAAGGAGTACGGCCTTCGCTTCCTTGAAGCCCTGAAGGAGGCCGTGGATTAGCCATGAAAGGTTTATTATTCTCCGCATTAATACTTTTCTTAGCAACATGCCCCATGGCCTATGCCCAGGATGCTGTGGAATACTTCAACCAGGGCAATATGGCCTATAGAGAAGGCAAGTACGACGAGGCCGTAGAGTCCTTTAAAAAGGCACTGGAACTAAACCCCACAGACGCCTCCTCCCACTTCGGCCTGGGCAACTCATATTTTCTCAAACGGAATTATGAAAAGGCCATCACGCATTATAAAGAGGTTATAAAACTTAGACCCGATTATGCAAAGGTCCACTATGCCCTGGGCCTTGCCTACAAAAGGGTTGGAAAGGATGCTGAGGCAGAAAAGGCCTTTGATACATATAACAGGCTCAGTGCCACTAAACCCGAGGAAGAGATAAAGGAGCGTCCAGTAGTAAAGAAGGAAGAAAAGGCTCCTGAGAGAAAGGTCCCTGAGATTAAGGTGCTCAGGCCCCCAGAGAAGGCCCCACCAGAACGGCCCGTAGAAAGGGAAATCGTACGCCCTGAAGAGAAGGCGCCCCCGGAACGTCCCGCAGAAAGAGAAGTAGCACGTCCTGAAGAAAAGGCACCCCTTGAACGTCCCATAGAACGTCCTGTAGAGAAAAGGCCTGCTGAGGAATTAGATGCTGGCGCATATCTCAGCCTTGGTAAACGGCACTACGATGCAAGACGATATGATGAGGCACTGAAGGCCTTCAGCATGGCCATTAGGCTAAATCCAGACCTGCCAGAGGCCTATAAGGCCATAAGCGACACTTACACGCAACTGGGCAAGGAGGCGGAGGCAGAAACCGCCCGTAAACTCTATGAGATGAAAAGCGCCAGGCCGGCAGAGAAGGCAGCCACTGGTGTAGAGGCCCGCCCACCCAAGGAAACCCAGGTAGAAAGGGTGGAAAGGCCGAGGGAAGAGGTTGCGCCTAAGGTGGAGGCCCCTAAAGAAATTCCAGTAACACGGCTTGAAAGACCTCCTGTCACAAGGATGGAAGAGGTAAGGCCCAGAGTAGAGGCCCCACCCAGGGAGGCCCCAAGGGTTAGACTGCCTGAAAGACCACCTGTTGTGAGAAAAGAAGAGGTACGAAGAATCCCCAGGGTAGCTGAGGCCAAACCCAAGAAGGAGGGGAATTTCCTTACCCGCTTATGGTACTGGTCTCCCCTGGGCAAGGTACTCATGTGCCTCATCGTTTACGCCTTTGCTACCCAGGCCTGGACAGGGGTCGTTATCCTGATAGGCCTAATCGGCCTATGGAAGAGGCATTGACCAGCAGGATGCTAGAAGTATACAGTAATGAACTGGCTTGGGGTGGTGTTACATTCTAAAGAAAGGTAATCTGCACAGGATGAGGGAACGACATGGCTAAGGTACTAATCTACGGTAAAGACGACTGCCCTTATACCTCGGGTGCTAGGGAAGACTACGCCCACAGGGGTATGAGCGTGGAGTATATCAACGTGAAGAAGGACAAGGCAGGGATGAAGAAGATGCTCGAACTCTCTGGCGGGCGTAGGGAGGTGCCTGTAATTGTGGAGGGTAATAAGGTCACTATTGGCTATGGCGGAACCTGACGTGTATGAGCCGCCGATAGGTTATCGGCGCGTTTTATTGTGGGGGGCAGATCTAAGAACCTGTCTGCAATAAAATTGTAACGCTTTTAGCTCGCCGAAGGCGAGTCTGTAACGCCAGAGGCGCATCCGCCTATCTTTTTGGCGGACCTATGGCATGATTCACTATTTCACTACGGAGGTATAAAGGAGATGAAAGAGGGGGTTGCACCCATGCACGAGGCAGCTCAATCCGCCTCAGGCAGACTGGAAAGGTACCCCTTGCGGCTCCTCTTCTGGGAGAGCACTGCGGCCTGTAACCTGGAGTGTATCCACTGCCGAAGACTAGACGTAGCTAAGGAACTGGCACAAGAGGACCTGACCACCCAGGAGGCCTTTAATTTTATAGATGCCCTGGCTACCCTGGGAAGCCCTATACTGGTATTGAGCGGGGGCGAACCCCTTTACCGCCCAGACATCTTTGAGATAGCTCGCTACGCCGTGGGCAAAAGGCTCAAGGTAGCCCTGGCCACTAACGCCACCTTAATAGACCAGCGCATTGCTAAGGAGATTGTTAAGGCAGGTGTAGAGCGGGTGTCTATCAGCCTTGACGGTGCAGACTCCAAGACCCATGATGAGTTCCGCAAGATCCCTGGCTCCTTTGAGAAGGCCCTGAGGGGGTTCTCTCTCCTTAAGCAGTTGGGGATGAGCCTGCAGATAAATTCCACCATTGCCAGGCATAATGTCCACCAACTCCGCGACCTCTACCAACTGGCCCTGAGGCTAGGGGCAGACGCCCTTCATATCTTTATGCTAGTCCCCGTGGGTTGTGGGGTAGAGATAGCAGAGGACCAGATGCTCACTGCGGAGAAATATGAAGAGACACTTAATCTCTTCTATGAGCTGGCCCAGGAGGCAAAGCTCCAAACCAAGGCCACCTGCGCCCCCCACTACTTCAGGATAGTAAGACAGCGAGCCAAGGAAGCTGGTATTCCACCGGCCGTGGGTCACCCAGGGATGCCTAAGGACCCCTCTATGGCCCCCGCCTCAGGCGGGCCCCCCGGGATGCCAACCCATGCCATGGCCGCTATGACCAAGGGCTGCCTGGCTGGAACTGGCGTATGCTTCATATCCCATAAGGGAGAGGTCTTCCCCTGCGGCTATCTTCCTGTGACCTCGGGGAACGTCAAGACCGCGAGCTTTGCAGAGATTTGGAGGAGTTCTGAGGTCTTTGCTAGACTCCGCAACTTAGACCTCCTGGAAGGGAAGTGCGGGGTCTGCGAATACAAAAAGGTCTGTGAGGGCTGCAGGGCCAGGGCCTTCTACCAGACAGGCAACTACATGGCCGAAGAGCCCTACTGCATCTACACACCTAAGGCTATGAAAAAAAGAGAGACAAGATAACAACTTAATATATCAATTATTGACAATGTGCCTACTATGTGATAAAAGCAGCAAGAAAATAATCTCCCCATCTTTTTTGGGAAAGGATGGGTAATTACCACCAAAGGGTTAGATGCCGTGCATCTAACCCTTTGTTACTTTAAGGGATGCTTCTATGGTAACTGAAGAACGAGTAGTGGTATTTATTGATGGAAGCAATTTCTACTACGCCCTAAAGAGAAATCTTGGAACTGCCAAGATTGATTTCTCCAGATTATCCCACCATTTATGTAACAATAGAAGGCTTATCAGGACATATTACTATAACGTGCCTGTGGACCCAAAGGAAGACGAAGAACGGTATAAAAGACAGCAAAAATTCTTTGATGGACTGAGAAGGATTGATTATCTAGAAATGGTATTAGGCAGATTAGAAAAGAGACAGGTTAAGATAGGATACAATGAATTGGCTAATCTCTACAATGACCAGATAGCCAGAGATATCATCAATAAACAGGGCGAGAAAGTGATACCTTACAACATAGAGAAGGGGGTAGATATTGCCATAGCAGTAGATATGCTCAATTTCGCCTATAGGAATATCTACGACACTGCTATTTTAGTCAGTGGAGACGGAGATTTTGCTAGAGCTGTGCAGGCTGTAAAAAATGAAGGTAAACACGTGGAAGTAGCCTTCTTTAGAAAGGATTTTTCTTACCACCTGGAGCAGGTCTGCGACAAGTGTATCTATCTAGACGACTTTATAAAAGAATGCCTGGTTAAAACATAGTCTATATGGCTTTGCTCCTGACCTTTTTAACCCTTTTTACTGTAGATTTATATCTTCCCAGACCTGCCCAGGCCATATGGACAGAACTAAAGGATAGCCAAATAGAGGAGGCCATCCAGTACGGAAAAAGATATAAAAATTACGATGTTGACAAATTTCTAGGGGAGTGGATGGTGGTCTGGCGCAAAGATGCTGATAGGGTGGGACTCTACACCAAATTTAACCTCCTGGCAGTGGCAGCCAGGAATGCGGCCCTGGAGTCCAGAGAGCTTCGACCAGAAGAGATAAAGAACACTATGGCAAAGGCAGAGGGTAAACTATCCTTCGAGCTGGTCCTCTATGGCGACACCTCCCATTTTGCCAGGAACTACCACGCAGTCCTTAATTATAAAGAACGCTACATACAGCCCTCCTTCAAACATAACCCAGATGCAGAACCCTACGGATGGAGGCCCATGTCCCCACCCGTCTTCAGGGCCTTCTGCTCCTACGAATTTACACTAACGGATATAGACCCCAATACCGAGGTTACCCTTATCCTCATAACCCCCTCTGGGATGGAAAGACAGGCTATCTTTGACCTATCAAGGATGAGGTAAAAAATGCAAAGAGACACTACATTAGAGGCTTTTAGGGAAAAGGTTATAGAGACCGGCTACATCTACATCTACTCTAAAGCCCTCCTTACTGCTGTCAAGCTGGATTTATTCAACCTGATAGGGAAAGAGGCCAGGTCCCCAATAGAGCTGGCAAAGGCCACAGGATGCAGTGAGCATGGAGTGGAGCTACTCCTGAAGGCCCTGGTGGGCATGGGATTCTTAAAGAAGAAGACCAACCTCTATTCCAATACCCGTTACGGTAGGGAGATTTTCCTGAAGGGAAAGCAACTCTACCTCGGAGACATCCTGAGCTTCCACAACCTTATGTGGGAAGGGTGGAACCATCTGGAAGAATCTGTGCGGACAGGTAGACCCATCAGAGAGCCAGATATGTTCCAGAAGGAAAGGGAGGAGACTAGGGCCTTTATCCTCGCCATGCATAACACTGCCATGGGTCATGCAGAATCCCTTGCAAAGATGGTCAGCCTAAAGGGGGCTAAAAGGCTTATAGACATTGGCGGCGGCTCTGGGGCCTATTCCATCTTCTTCTGTAAGACCAACCCCGGCCTTAAGGCAACCATCCTAGACCTCCCCGCTACCCTGGAAGTTACCAAAGAGATAGTTTCCCTCTTTGGTATGACCCACAGGATTGAACTCCTTAGGGGAGACTATAACGAGAACCTGCCCACAGGGTACGATGTTGCCTTCCTGTCCCATATCATACACAGCGTGGGGGAGGAAGGAAATCGTGCCCTCATGAGGAGGGTGTATGGTGCCTTGAACCCTGGTGGCAAGATAATCATACAGGACTTCATACTGAATAAGGACACGGCTACCCCCGCCTTCGCCTCCACCTTTGCCCTGAACATGCTCCTCTTTACAGAGAAGGGCAGGACCTATTCCTTTGAGGAAATAAAGGGGTGGCTCAGAGCGGCAGGTTTTAAGGCCATAACATGGCCAACGCGCCCCAAGCGGACCATGCCCAGGGATATCTCTATTGTGATGGCAAAGAAGTAAATTCTTTGTAGTGGCAGAGCTTGCTCTGCTAACCACCTAAGGCGGATAAGTCGAGTAAACTCGACTACTTCAACTTCCCTTCAGAGGGACTAACTGATGAATATACTCCTCTTGAGCATGCCTGACTATCTGCCCTTTATATCCCCACAAAATGCCCTGAAGGTCCCCCATCTTGGGCTTTGCTCTACAGCGGCAAACCTCCCCCCTGGGCATAACATCTATATAGGCGACCTGGTCAATAGAAGAAGCAAGGTGAGAGAATCTGTCATCGAGGCCATGGAGAAGTATAGACCACAACTAGTAGGTATATCCTCCATGACCTTCCAGTACCAGACCGCCAAGAAGATAGCCCACCTGGTAAAGGAGATAAACAAAGAGGCAAAGATATGCCTGGGGGGATACCATGCCACCCTCATGGGTGAAGAGATTTCTACTAGCGAGCAGGGCAAGCTCTTCGATTTTATTATCCGTGGAGAAGGAGAGACAACCTTCAAGGAATTAGTAGCCACCATGGAGGGGCAGGGAGATTACAGCTCTGTCCTGGGACTATCTTATAAATTGGACGGAGAGTGGCACCATAATAAACGCAGACCCCTTCTGGACCTCAAGGCCCTGAAATTGCCCGATAGAGCAAAAAGGATATGGATGGGTAAAAACTTTTATCACTACATCCTGGATACTGTGGAAACCTCTCGAGGCTGCACCTTTACCTGCAACTTCTGCAGTATGCACCACATGTATAGCACTACCTTCAGGACCTACGAGCTTCCCAGGGTAATAGAAGATATTGAATATTGTAAGAGAAATGGGGCCAATATGATACTCCTGATAGATGACAACATAACCCTTAATCCCAGGAGGTTTCTGGAACTCTGCGAGACTATTATAAAAGAGGGACACAATGACCTCTGGTACTGGGCACAGGTTAGCTCTAGAGGCATCGCCTCCATCCCAGAGCTCTCCAGGGCCATGGCAGGGGCGGGTTTCAAGACAGTCTTTCTCGGGGTAGAAAACGTCTCTAGACGTAATCTAGAACAACTGGGGAAGGGAGACATCGTGGAATACAATAAAAAGGCCATTAACCTCCTCCACGATAATAAAATCGCCATCGTGGGAGGGATGATAGTAGGCAACCCTGAGGATACTTATGAAGACATAGAAGAAAACTTCAAATTCCTTAAGGAACAAGAGGTAGACTTCTACTTCGACCAGATATTGACCCCTTATCCCAAGACGGGAATCAGGGAGGAACTATTAAAGCAAGGGCTAATAACCAACCTGGACGATTTTAGCAGGTATAATGGCTTTTGGGCCAATATCAGGACAAAACATCTCTCTGATAGAGAACTAGAATTCATACGCTGGAAACTGCATCGAGAATATTATACCCTGGCAGAGCCAACACCCCTCTACAGAGAACTTATGGGCCCGCTGGGTTATGCCTACCGAAGCCTCCGCAACCTCTGGAAAAAGACCCAGCTCTTATTAAGCACGGAAAAGGCAATCTTTGAAATGGAAATGGAAAGGTATAGGAAGGTTAACAAATATCTTTGAATTACCTGTCATTGCGAGGGGCAAAGCCCCGAAGC
>JAUQZZ010000065.1 GCA_030586765.1 Candidatus Brocadiales bacterium
ACCCTCCTTCGCTACGGCTCAGACCGCCAGAGACGCCCCAGGCGGGGTGACAAACAACTAAGATTATGGATTCAGGAGGACAGACCTAAAGGTCTGTCCCTACAAACTTCCTCTTTATATAGCAGGAGGACTTTGGCTTATGGCCTCGTTCAGTTCCTTCAGCAGGCTGCCAAGGTCTGTTTGGTGGATGGTCACGGCAGTGCCGATATTCACCGTCCTGGCCACTGTCCTGAGAAGGACAGGGTTCTTCAGTTGTTTAAAGCCGTGATTAACCAGCACATCAAGGGCCTGGGGGTGCTGTGTTACAAGTTGATAGACATTAGTCTCTGGGGTTACCATTGTGATTCTGCCACTTAGTTCCTTTTCCTCCAGGGCCTGTCTCTTGGCGATGGTCATCCAGGCGTTATAACCGAAGAGTAATAGGCCCCCGTACTCCAGAAAACCGCTTATCCCCATGGGTACAAAGAGGGAACTCATATGGTAGTCTACGGCCAGGGGTTGGCATATTACCCTCAGGGCGGTGCCTGCATTTAATAACAGGAAGGTGCCTAGAAGGGCTCTGTAACTATGAAGTTCGGTTCCCAGGCTCATGGGTATCATCTTAGAGGCGCATCCCACAATCATCATGGTAATAAAACCCACAAAGATGGCGTGGCGGTAGGCGCCAAAGAGGGCATAAGATACCTCTGTCCCGGTATAGAATTGGTTTAGATTGAAGCTCAACAGGGTTGCCTCTGCCACAAAGAACCAGAATAAGGCTGCCTTTATAAATTTTCTAAATTCCTTTCTAGGTACATCCGATTCTAGCTCCCCTATCCTGTGGAGCCGAAGATTGAGGAGGAATGTCAGAACTGCCAGGCCCTCAAGAGTGCCGGCTACAAGTAAGAGGGTCTGAAAGAACGGGTATAATTCCTCTAAAGAAAGGCTTACTACCCTGAGAAATATGGAAGCATTAAAGAGGAAGAACACCAGGAGATTTATCCTCTTATTTGGTTCCTTTATCCCTAGAAAGACAGGCAGTGTCTTTGTAAGGATTCCCAGGATTACCATACAGGCGAAACCCATTACCTGGAGATGTAGTAAGGGCTGCTCCACCACCCTGGGGATGGTGTTAAGCCCGTGGTAGGCCATATAGACCAGGGTGCCCAGAAAGACCACTGCCTGGAGGAGAAACCACAGATAGCCTGCAAAGAAGTAGGCCTCATAGACCTCAAACTTTCTGTTCTGATTAGAGCTGTAGGTCTTGGCCAGGATGTATATAAATAGAGATATAGCGGCCGTCTCCAGGGTACCTCCCAGGATTCCCATGGCCCTGAAGGGGAGATAATCTCCCAGTAGGAGAAGGTGTCTGGATAGAAAGACCAGGACTATCCCCACTACCATGGGGAAGAGGAGCATCTGGGCCATGAAGGCGTTATAGAGGGTGGCATTCCAGAATCTGGGTAGTGCAAAATAGGATATGCCCATTATGAAGAGCCCTACCCATCCATAGACCTGGGTATGGCCATGGGCCTCCAGCATAGCCCTGGGTATCCCACCCAGGGACCCTTTCATCCCGAAATAAAAGAGGGCACCAGCCCCGTAAAGACATCCCGTAGTTAAGGCAAAGATTATAGCTACCTTTATGAATCTTATATGGATGTCTTCCACGTGGAAGGAGGGAGTGGTGGCCTTGGGTGCACAGGCCTTCTCAACGACCGCTCTAAGCTCCTCTACCAGTTTCTCAGGGGCCATGTGCAGGGCCATGGCAAAGAAGAATATCTTTTCATCCGGCCAGTGTTCCTTTGCCAGTTCTAATACCCCGTGCCTGGAAAAGACAGTATTTGTGGCAGGGTATCTGGTGGTGACATACCTGAAGGTCATATTCTCGTGGATACTTCCGTCAAGCTGAGCTCTTCCCTCTTCCCCACTTCCGCTCTTCAGGGTAGCGCCGTTTAACTCCTCCAGTACCTTTTCCAGGTCAACACCGCGTTCACAGGTAACTGCCTCCAGGTTGCGATGGATATTTCTGATAGGATGGAGGTGGAATTTATTGAAGACCCTTATGGTGGGAGGGTACGCCTTTAATATGTCTAATATCTTACTGTTTTTTGTAATCTCCACGCAATATTACCCTAGTGGCTATTAGAACAATTGGGTAGGAGATACCCCCTTGGGGAAACAAAAAAATAATAGCATAAAAAGTCTTTATAAGTCAATTAAATTTTAAAGCCCCTACTGATCCCATTTACGGGGCATCCTTGGCCAATTGGGCACAGCGGATGCCTTTGGGATGGAAGCACTGGTTACAGGAGATGCAGGCCGCCTGAGTGATGAGGCCTTTTCTGAACTTATCTACCAGGTCGGGTTCCCTGATGAAGGGTCGGCTCATGGAGACCATATCTGCCTTTCCTTCTCGAATTATGCCTTCCATAATCTCCAGGGACCTTATGCCTCCAACGCATATTACCGGTACTGACACGGACTTCTTGATCTTCCAGGCGTTGTGGGAGAAGTAGGCCTCCTTTTTAGGGGAATCTATATCTGTTTTGGCTACACGGAGCCGTGACGCCCCCCCACTAACCTCTATAGCATCTATTCCCTCTTTATCCAGCAACTTTGCTATCTCCACGGCCTCTTCCACCCTAAGGCCCCCTTTAAGGCAGTCATCGGAACTCAGTTTCACCAGGACGGGATATCTCTTCCCCACCTGTCTTCTGCACTCCTTGAGTACCTCTAGAAGCATCCTTGCCCTGTTTTCTATGCTTCCTCCCCAGCGGTCCCTTCGGCGATTGGTATTAGGGGATATGAACTGATTGAGGAGATAGCCGTGGGCGGCATGGAGTTGGACCCCATGAAATCCCGCCTCCTTTGCCCTCCTGGCGGCCAGGCCAAAGCACCCGATGACGTCCAGTATATCCTCTTCCGTCATTTCCCTTGGGGTGACGCCAGTGCTTTTATCCGTTACCGGGGAAGGACCTATGGGCGTACCTCCACAAAGTTCTGGCCTGGACTGCCTGCCTCCATGGGCAATCTGGAGGACTATCTTTGAGGAATAGGGGTTGAGTCTCTCTAGGAGATTCTTATAGGCGGGTATGAATCTATCGTGGTAAATAGCGGCCTGTTTGGGGCTGCTCTTACCGTCCTTCCGAACATAGGCATAACCAGTGATAATTAGCCCTACACCACCCTTTGCTAATCTTTCGTAGAGCTCGGACAGCCTATCTGTGACAAAATCATCCTTATCTGTGAGATACTCGTTTGTGGCGGAGCGGACAAATCTGTTGGGAAGCGCCATGCTTCCAATCTTTATAGGGCTAAAGAGTAATTCCCACACGTGAGTCCCTATAGACTGCATTTGTCCTTACTGGGGATCATACAGAGGAGGGTAAAAGGCGCCTTGCCTGTGTTTTTGAACTGATGCGCCTCACCAGCAGGTATAAATACCACGTCTCCTTCCCTGAGGGCCTTTTCCTCTTTGGCGTTGGCGATGACCCCTTCTCCACCAAGGATAAATATCTCGTGTTCCCAGGGGTGAGTATGGAGCGGTGTGTATCCCTGTGGGGATATCTCAAAATGCCTCATTACAAAATTACGTGCCCCTTTTGTCTCGGTTATCATCCAGCGAATCTTTACCCCACTAGCCCCCTCTATAACAGGTTCTGCTGGTATCTCTTTGTAACTAGATATAAACATGGGCCACCTCCTTGAGATTAAACCATAATTTCTTCTACCTCCTTAAAATTGGAAATGGGCGTTCCACCCTGTCTCAGCAAGAGTTCATTACCTCTGGCAGTGGTTGGCGGTCTCCTATATCGCAGGACAAAGGTCTTTCTCCCATGCCTCTGAGCAAAGGAGAAGGTATGGAGGGCACCACCTCTCACATCCGTTTCCACCACAAAGACTGCACTGCTCAGGCTGGCAATGAGTTTGTTCCTGGACAGTGCCGCCCCTGTCTGCCAGCCCAGGCTGGGAAGGCTCTCAGAGAGGATAAGATACCCCTCCTCTTTTGATACATACGGGCTGAATTCCCTTCTCCAGGAAAAGGCCTCAATACCCATAGGTATGGCCATTATAGTACGTCCACCCGTCTCCAGGGCCCCTATATGGGCTGCCGTATCTATGCCTCTAGCGTAACCGCTTACTATTGTGTAACCCTTCAGGGCCAGCCTCCTGGCAGACTCCTGAGCAATCCTGTAACCCTTCTCTGAGGGCCTGGTTGAGCCTACTATGGCCACCGCTTTGTCATCTCTCTTAAGATATTTCCCTTTAATATATATTACCACAGGAGAGCTTTTTATTTCTTTAAGCTTTTGGGGATAATCTTCATCCTGGAGGGTGACTACCCTTACCCCTTGCCTATAGAGTCTATCTAAGAGTCTTGTCTTTTCTTCCAGTTCCGCTCTTGCCTTAAGGATGGCCTTTATTAGTCCTTCTTTTAGCCAGGGGAGGGAGTTCAGGTCCCTCTTGGAGGACAAGAGGATGCTTTTTGGGTCGCCACCCCACATAAGCAGTTTACGGTAGGTGACAGGGCCCAGGCCTGGCACACTGTGTAAGGCCACCCAATAGACCAGAGAATCGAGAGTAGGTATGTTCATAATGAGAACTCTACAAAAGTCACCCCAATACCCTGTGTCATTCTGAGCGAAGCGAAGAATCTAGTATTTTAGAGATTCTTCGGTCGTTTCACTCCCTCAGAATGACAATTGTGCAGGGTTTCAAAGGTCTTATATTAATAGTTTGAATGAGGCTCCAGTGCGTCCCTTAGTCCATCACCAAGGAAATTAAGGGAAAACAGGGTTGTAGCCAGGGTGGCCCCGGGAAAGACCACCAGCCACCAGTAGGTCTTTACAGGGCTAATGACTGTCATGCCATCGGCCGCCAGGCTGCCCCAACTGGAGGCAGGGGGCTGAACACCCAGCCCCAGGAAGCTCAAAAAGGCCTCCTCTAGCATTACTGCAGGGACGGTCAGGGTGGCATATACCACCACAGGGCCTAATATGTTTGGTATCAGGTGGTGGATTATAATCCTTGGTTTGCTGGCGCCCAGGGCCCTGGCCGCCTCCACAAATTCCCGCTCCTTCAACATGATTATCTGTCCTCGGACGATCCTGGCCATAGTGAGCCACTGGACCGCCCCCAGGGCTATAAAGAGGACGTAAATGCTCCTTCCCACCACGGTCATAAGGAGTATTACCAGGAACATAAAGGGTAGTCCGTAGAGGGTGTCCACTATGCGCATCATAGTATTATCTATTTTACCGCCCAGGAATCCCGCCACAGAGCCGTAAGTGACCCCTATAAGGAGGCTGACAGCCGTGCCAGCCAGGCCTACGGCCAGGGATATCCTACCACCGTACATGACCCTGGTGATGAGGTCACGACCCTTGCTGTCCGTGCCCATCCAGTGGTGTGGGCTTGGGCCCTGGTACTGGTCTTCCAGGCACTGTTCTTCATAGGAATAAGGGGCTATCAGGGGGGTGAGGAGGATGATTAATCCTATAAAGAGGATGAACCCTCCCCCTGCCGCGGCGGGCTTATTTTTTAGAAATCGTCTTAGGTAACCCCGTTTGTCCATCTATAACCTCACTCTAGGGTCTGTAAAGAAATAGATGATGTCAACCATCAGGTTAAAGAGGACGAGTAATAGGCTGTAAAGGAGTACGGTGCCCATTACCAGGGTATAGTCACGGTTTAGGGCGGCATTAACGAAGTGGGAGCCAAGCCCTGGGATGGCAAAGATTTTTTCCACTACTACGGAGCCTGTGAGTACGGCAGCGGCAGCAGGACCCAGGTAAGAGACCACAGGGGTTATGGCATTCTTTAGGGCATGTCTGGTAACCACTCTGAACTCTGTAAGGCCCTTTGCCCTGGCTGTCCTGATATAAGGCTGAGATAACACCTCTAGCATGCTGACCCTGGTGAGCCTGGCGATGTAGGCGGTAAAAGGTGCAGCCAGGGACAGAACTGGTAGCACCAGATGGTCAGGCCCTCCCCATCCTCCTGCTGGGAGGAGTGGGAGTTTAAAACAAAATATTAAGAGTAGTATCAGGCCCAGGAAGAAATTTGGCAGGGAGATGCCTAGCATGGCCACAGACATGGCGGCAAAGTCAAAGGCCGTGTGTTTCTTGAGGGCTGCCAGGGTGCCTGTTGCTACTCCAACTATAATAGCTAGAGACAGGGCATAAAGTCCCAGCATAGCTGATACAGGGAAGGATTCAGCTATTATCTCATTGACAGTGCGGTTTCGGTACTTAAAGGAAGGCCCCAGGTCTCCCTGAAAGAGCCCTCCCATGTAGATGAAGTACTGCTTCCAGAGGGGCTTGTCCAGGTGATACTTTGCCCTGAGGTTTTTTTCTATTGCCTCAGGGAGATTCCTTTCCTTATCAAAGGGTCCCCCTGGGGCAAACCTCATGAGGAAGAAGGATGCCGTGGCTATTATTAGAAGCACCACCACTAGCCAGCCCAGCCTGCGAAGGATATAGGCAGCTAAAGACTGCCCCCCTGCCATCTAGCTCTCCTCTCTTTCTATCCACATATATTTCCATGGATGGACGTTCAGTATATTTGGATAGACACCTTTTACGTAGGGGCGGTATATGTTAAAGCTCACGTGATAATAGATGGGGAGGATAGGGAGTTCATCTTCCACGAGGATCTTTTCTGCCTCCTGGAAGATATCCATCCGTTTCCGGGTGACTATCTCACTTGCGGCCATCTCTATTAGATGGTCATATCGGGGATTACTCCACCCTGTCCTGTTATTTCCTCCTTCCGTTACGAACATATCTAGAAAGGTGTTTGGGTCAACGTAGTCGCCGATCCAGTTTCCCCTGGCAATCTGGTAATCCAGATTCTTAACCGTAGATAAAAAGACCTTCCATTCCTGGTTTACAAGGGTTACCTCTACCCCCAGGTGTTTCTTCCACATCTGCTGAACCACCTCGGCAATGTCTTTATTGGCCTCGCTGGTATTAAAGAGGAGTTCTACCTTGGGGAATCCCTTTCCCGCTGGATAGCCTGCCTCGGCCAGGAGCCTGCGGGCCTCTTCGGGGTCAAAGGGCACCCCCAGGGGAGGCTGGTAATGGGGCATGCCTGGCGGCACCAATGTCTTAGCAGGAACCTCACCTCCCCTGGTAACGTAGTTTACTATCTCCCCCTTGTCAATAGCCATGGCAAAGGCCTTTCTTACCCTGGGGTCATCAAAGGGCTTACGGGTGACGTTAAATCGGTAGAAGTAGGTGGCCAGGTATATGTCGGTGTGGAAATCGTTCCGTCCCTTTAATACCTGAACTATAGGTAAGGGCAGCCCAAAGAGGTAATCGGCCCCTCCTGTCTCATAGAGGTTGAATCCTGTGTTGATACTCTCTATGCTCAGGGCGGCTACGGACTGAAGCCTTACCTGGTCTGCATCCCAGTAGTAGGGATTCTTGACCATCCTGAGCTTATCATTAATCCGCCATTCTACCAGACGAAATGGGCCGTTGGAGACCATGTTGCCTGGCTTCGTCCAGTCTTCACCGTACCGCTCTATACATTTTCTATCTACCGGAAGCAGGGTGGGGAAGCTAGTTAGGTCTAAGAAAAAGGCCGTGGGCCTTTCCAGTTCGACTTCCAGGGTGTAGTCATCCAGGGCGCAGACGCCTACTTGGGAGAAATCCTCTATCTTACCTTCGTTGAAGGCCCTGGCATTTTTTATGTAATAGAGCTGGTAGGCGTAATCGGCTGCTGTCTCAGGAAGAAGGGTCCTCTTCCAGGAGTACACAAAATCATGGGCCGTTAGTGGCTCTTCGTTACTCCAGCATGATTCCCTCAGGAAAAAGGTATAAACGAGGCCGTCCTCCGACACCCTCCACTCCCTGGCTATCCCTGGAGTGGGGGAGAGGTCCTTGGGGTGGTATTGGGTAAGCCCCTCAAAGAGTGCGGCCACTATCCTGCCCTCTAAGGCCCCTGTTAGGAGGGCTGGGTCCAGGGTCTCTGGTTCAGGGCCGCTGACATAGGTAATCTCTGCCCTCTGACAGCGGTGGGTGGTTAGGGTGATAGCTGTGCAGGCGATAACAGGGACCAGGATGAGGGGTAGAAATACCTTAAACATATCCTTATAGGAAAAGCCTTTACCAGGGAAAAATAAGTTGTTATTATACCAGCGGTTTATTTTATAGAACTTCCTAGATTTTAATATATTGTCCAGGGGATGACAACGACAAAGGAGGGTTAGAAATGGCCAGGGGAAAGCTCATTGCTATTGAAGGCATAGATGGCAGTGGTAAGACGGTGCAGGCTCACCTCCTTATGGAGAAGCTCAAGAAGGAAAAGCGCCCTGCGGAGCCAATAAGGTTCCCCCATCGTGGAGAGGGTTTCTTTGGGAAGATGGTAAATCGTTATCTTAATGGGGAGTTTGGTAAATCTGGGCAGGTTAATCCCTATTTAGCTGCCCTAATCTATGCTGGGGAACGCTTGGAGATAAAAGAACAGATAAATAAGTGGTTGGAGGAGGGCAAGACAGTGGTCTCAAGGCGCTACGTCCCCTCCAATCAGGCCCATCAAGGGGGAAAGCTCAAAGAACCTCACCAGAGGAAGAGGTTCTTTGAGTGGGTGGAGGAATTAGAGTATAAAATCCTGGGTAACCCCAGGCCCGATATCATTGTATACCTACAAATGCCTGCAGAGTTGGCCAGGGAGCTCATAAAAAAGAGGCATAAGGAGGAGACGAGGCAGGAAAAAAGAAAGGACATCCATGAGGATGACCCATCTCATCTAGAGGAGGCCCACAAGACCTACCAGGAACTAGCCTCAGGGACAGGGTGGGTTACCATCCCCTGTGTGAAGAACGGGAAGCTCCTCCACGAAGGGGCTATAGAGGAGGAGGTCTGGAAGGTGGTAAGCAAGGTGCTGTCCTAGGGCAAGAGTTGCGCTGGTACAGGAATCTTTTATTTAGTGGTTTGATTTATTAGGCCTTAAACGAGCGCGATAAATCGCATCACCACAACTTGGACTATAACTTAAACTCTGTCCCACCCAATCACCCGGTAAATAAGGGGTGGAAGAGGGGGTCTGTCTGCTGATATAGAATATGCCCCTAATATCAGTTTTTCTGCCTCAAGGAGACTAGATTCTTCCTTGTAGAAGACCTTTACCAGAGGTTGGTCCCTTTCTACACGGTCTCCCAATTTTACTAAGACCTCAAATCCCACAGAAGGGTCTATCTTGTCACCGAGTTTCTTTCTCCCAGCCCCCAGGACAATGGCGGCCAGGCCTAGCCTGTGGGTGTCCATCCTGTGAACGTACCCTGATAATGGAGAGGAGACCTCACGCACCTTGTCCGAGATATAGTCACCGAATCTCTGAAGAGAAGAGACCTCTCCCCCCTGTCTTTCCACCATCTCCTGGAATTTTCTAAAGGCCCGGCCGTCTCTTATGGCCTCAAGGAGCCTCCTTCTGGCCTCCTCTCTCTCGGCACATAATCCTGCCAGTCTAAGCATCTGGTATCCTAGTTCAAGAGTCAGTTCTAAGAGGTCACTAGTCCCTTTCCCTTGCAGGGTTTCTATACTCTCCAATACCTCCAGGGCGTTTCCTACCCTTCTGCCCAGGGGCTGGTTCATGTCAGTAATAACGGCAACTGTCGGTTTACCCATAGCCCTGGCTATATCCACCATGTTCTGGGTCAGGGTCAGGGATTCATCAAGGCCCTTCATGAAGGCACCGCTACCGGTCTTGACGTCCAGCACCAGGGCATCTATACCCTCAGCAAACTTCTTTGAGAGAATACTTGCAGTAATCAGTGGTATACTCTCCACTGTTGCAGTAACATCCCTCAGTGCGTAGAGCTTACCATCCGCAGGGACGAAATTACCTGTCTGCCCGGCCATAGCCAGGCCTATTTCCTTTACGTTCTTTCTAAACTCTTCTATGCTTAGCTGGGTTCGGAATCCAGGTATAGACTCAAGCTTATCCAGTGTGCCGCCCGTATGGCCCAGGGCCCTGCCAGAGACCATGGGCACCTTCACTCCCAGGCAGGATACCAAGGGTGCAAGGATAAGGCTCACCTTGTCCCCCACCCCTCCTGTACTGTGTTTATCCACCTTCTTGCCGGGTATGGAACTTAAGTCTACGACCTCCCCAGAACGCATCATCTCTTCTATCAACCAGACCGTCTCCTGGCGTGACATACCCTTGAAGTAAATAGCCATGAGGAAGGCCGCCATCTGGTAGTCAGGAATCTCTCCCTGGGTGTAGCCTTTAACCAGATAGACCACCTCCTCCTGATGGAGCTCCTGGC
>JAUQZZ010000066.1 GCA_030586765.1 Candidatus Brocadiales bacterium
ATTCACGAGTCCTTGTGATTCTGTAGAGGGTCTGGTGTTCCAGGTATCCCACGGGTATGATAAGGCGCCCTCCCTCGCCTAGCTGGGTTACCAGGGAAGGGGGAACGTTTGATGCAGCGGCAGTGACCAGGATGGCATCGAAAGGCGCCTCCTCTTCGTAGCCCAGGTGTCCATTGCCTATATGGAAGACAATCTTTTTGCTATAACCCAGTTCTTCCAGGACCTCCCCGGCCCTTTGGGAGAGATTTGGTCTTATCTCTACTGTATAGACCTTGTCCACTATCTCAGCTAGTACGGCCGTCTGGTATCCTGAGCCGGTGCCTATCTCCAGGACCTTATCCTCCTTTTTCAGTTGGAGGGCCTGGGTCATACAGGCAACCATATAGGGTTGGGACATGGTCTGTCCCTCCCCAATGGGTACAGGGCCGTCTTCATAGGCCCTGTTCCAGAGCTCTACAGGGAGAAATAGATGACGGGGAATCTTCTCCATGGCCTGAAGGACTCGCTCATCGGTGATGTCCCTCATCAAGAGCTGGGTCCTGACCATCTCTTTGCGCTTATGTGTTAAATCCATCATACCTTAACACCTCTGTATAAGTTCCTTTAACATCTTGCGATGACAGTAGGCATCTTCTGTCTCATGGCAGAAGAGGGTTATGGTCTCTTTTTTGGCCCTCTTTGCCAGGGTCTTTATCCTCTCCTTCTGGGACTCCATCTCTTTTATATATCCGCTCCTGAATTTCTCAAAAGGGATACTTTTATTAAGCCACTTTTTAAGGAGTTGCGGACTTGGGGCCAGTTCCTTATCCCACTCATCAAATCGGGTCTTCGGGATACCCCTGGGCCATATCCGCATTATAAGGAGCCTGCGGCCTTCCCCCTTGTCCTCCCCCTCATAGACGGACTTCGTCTTAATTGCCATGGACATAATAAATTATAGGGCAAAAAGGGGGGAAAGACAAGGACAGGGTTTATTTATAGGGGTTTGATTACCCTGCGCTACACGGAATTAACAGAGAGATTATAAAGGGAATTAAGGCCTTACCTCGTGTCCTTAATAATCCCTGTTATCTTCTTCATAGCGGTTTCTACCAGGTCTCGGTTCTTGCCTTCTATGTTGAGGCGCAGGCGGGGCTCTGTCTGGGACTTTCTACAATTAAACCACCAATCTTTATATTCTACGGTAACACCGTCCACGTAGTCTATCTTGCCGTCCGGGAAGGCCTCGGCCAGCCTCTGGAGCTTTCCGTCCTTGTCTTCCACAGTGAAATTCATCTCTCCTGTGGAGAAGTACTTCTTTAGAGGGGCCACAAGGTTTGACATGCTTACAGACTTTCGGCTCAGGATGTTCAGGACCTGGATGAGGGCTATTATTCCTGAGTCGGCATAGTAGTTATCTCGGAAGTAGTAGTGACCTGAGAGTTCACCGCCAAAGACGGCGTTTTTTTCCCGCATAGTGGCCTTTATGAAGGCGTGGCCTACCCTTTCTCTACAGGGCACCCCACCGTTTATGAGTATCTCTTCCCTTACTGCCCAGCTAGAGCGGAGGTCATAGATTATGGTAGCGCCCCTTTCATGGAGAAGGAATTCCCTGGCTATTAGGGCAGTAATTAAATCGGGTTTAACCGCCTCGCCTTTTTCGTCCACGAAGGTACAGCGGTCGGCATCCCCATCAAAGGCCGCCCCCAGATGTGCCCTGGTCTCTCTTACCTTTTCCTGCAAGGCACGGAGGTTTTCCACCTTCAGAGGGTCGGCCTCGTGATTGGGAAAACTCCCATCCAGTTCAAAGTACAGGGGGATTATTTCACAGGGGAGGCCCTGAAAAACCAGGGGGACCATCTTCCCTGCCATACCATTTCCTGCATCCACTACCAGGCGTAGGGGTTTAATCTGTCGGGCGAACTTCTGGATGTGTTTCTTATAATCCTCCAGGACATCTTTTTGTATCACCCTGCCCAGGGGCTCCATGCGGCGCGGGGAGGGCAGGCGGGCTAGCTCCTGGACCCTCGAGAGGCCTGTGTCTGAGCCTACAGGTATGGCCTGTTCCCGGCAGAACTTGAACCCGTTGTAGGCAGCGGGGTTGTGGGAGGCCGTGACCGCTACACCTCCGTCGTAGCCGAAGTTTGCCACGGTGAAGTTAACGGTCTCAGTGGAGACTGTACCTATGTCAATTACATTTACCCCTGAGGAGGTGATGCCCTCCATAAGGGAATGGGCCAGGGGTGTGGAGGACTTTCTCATATCCTTGCCCACCACGATATTCTTTACAATCCCTTTCTGCTGTTTCAGGAATTGGGCAAAGGCCGAACCTATCCTCCTGGCGGCTATCTCATTTAACTCATCGGGGTAGATGCCACGGACATCATAACCCTTGAATATCTCTGGTCTTATACTTCTACTTTCCAGCTCTGCGGGGGTCAGCTCTATTTCCCTGTACTCGCATACCCCGCATTTGGGGTAGCGCCTCTTCTGCCTGGCCCTGCATATGGAGACAGTTATAGTGTACTTATCCCCGGGGCAGCGACGCGCCTCTTTTTCTACCACAACGACCTTCCTCCACCGCAATAAAAAAACACTAAAAAATTACAATAATTGATTTACTGAAGTTTGTCAACGGAAATGAATTTTGGCCTAAAGGACATGGTGCTAGGGCATTTACCAGGGTCTGCCCAGATTGAATACCTCAGTGCCTCTGGTGCCTGAAGGGATGGCGCCAGTTAAGGGGCTGGCTCCAATTCCAATAAGGGTGATAAGGGTATCTATACTCATAATTTGTCAAACCTAGGTCCACGGGTTTCCCTTTATACTCAAGTATCTGGAGTTCTAGGTCGGTTCTTGGGCCATAGGCACGTACTATACCAGTAACTGCAATCTGTCCCTCTTCCTCCTTTGCCCTCTTTGTCAGCCTTGCTGCAAGGCTTATAAGCCGTTGGTTATAGCTTTCCTTATAGCAGTAGACCTCTTGGGTGCCATCGGTAACGGTCAAGTCCAGTCTGACCTTCCCATTAGCTTGATAGCTATACTCTTTCACCATTCCCCGGAACTGAACAGTCTTATTTTTGTATAATTCTGGGGTGATAGTTAGCTGAGATAGCGTTACTGCCTGAGGTGCTGCGCAGCCTGTAAGAATAGTTATTACAAGTACTAAAAACAATCCTAACATCTAAATCATCTCCATAATTTATTATATAAGAAAGTGACACCAGTTTCGAAAATTATGGGGGAGGTGCTTAGACCTTTAGCGAGATAGACAATTAGAGACTTAGAGGGGTTTAGTGTAGGTTCTGGAGGAGGGAGATAGCAGTTTCTATCTGTGCTTCTTTATCTCTTACAGTATGGTCAGGGATAACGCCTGAGTTTCTCAGAGAGGAGCCGTCTGGCAGGAGATATTCCCCGGTGGTGAGGAGGAGGGTCCTTTGGGGGCTCAGGGGGATGACCTCCTGGATGGTGCCCTTAGAGTGGCTCTTTTCTCCAACGATGATTCCCTTGTGGTAGTATCTCAGGGTAGCAGCAACGAGCTCAGCACTGCTGGCGGTGGAGGAATTAATAAGAATGGCGGTGGGGAGGTCTAGTATCTCTTTTCCCTGAGATAGGTAGCGCCTTTGGCCCTGACGGTCCACCTGGGTGAAGAGGGGTTTTCCCTCGGAGACGAAATTTTCCAGCAACTCTTGAGCACTCTGGAGGTGGCCACCGGGGTTATCCCTTAGGTCGAGGATAAGGGCCTTCATTCCTCTTAGTTCCACAAGGGCTTTTTTGAAGTCAATAGCTGTCCTCCTGCCAAAAAAGCCTATCCTTATATAGCCGACTTCTCCCTGTATAAATCTTACCTCAGGGATGGAATCCTCTTCCTTAAGTCCCCGTACGAATTCAAGGGAAGGGGTCTCTTGTCTCAGCAGTCGGCTCTCCTCGTCTAAGGATTTTAGTATCCCCTCCAGGGCAGAATTTACCAGACCTTCTACAGTGACCTTCCCGTAGTAAGACTCCTTGATTTTGTGGATAGTATCTTCTAGTTCTTCCATGTGTTGTGCTTCTGTGGCAGTGAGGCGCTGAGATTTTTGGGGCTGGGCGCAGCCTGAAAAAGGAGGTGTTAAAAGGAGGAGTAGGAGGAATGCCCTTGTGATAAAGACGGGAAGATGCAAATAGGTGCTACTTCTCTGAGGCAAGATAAAAGTCTACCTCAAGCCCTTTTTCTGGCTCCACCTCTACCAGGGTAGTCAGGCTGGCAAGCCCTTCCCGCTGGAGGGATTCGTGCCACAGGCCCAGCTTGTATTGACCTGGCGGGATGTTAGAGATTTCATAGCCCCCCTCCTCTCCTGTTATGGAGTAGTAGGGGTTATCCCTGACCACTATCCAGGCAGACATCTCTCTATGGATGTCGCATCCTATTTTAACTATCTCAGGGAAATTAAATCTCCTGTAAATGGGTTCACCCTGGGAGGGTATGCCTTCATTGAAGGAGGCGTTCTTTTGGGCATAAGAGTGGAGGTTGTGCATCTCTGAGTCGGTATTTCTCAACTCCACTGTGCCCCCCACAGGTATTACCAGGACATGAGGGTGAAAGACACCGTCCTTTTCCTCGAGGGTAGGTATTTCTTTGGTAAATTCCTTGCCATGGGGTATTTCTTTGATGTATACCACGGCATCCTTCAGGGTTCCTCCTGTCAGGAGTCTTACCTGTCCGGAGACGACACCACCCTTTTCTACTGACGTTTCTGTGTAGCCATTTGGGGCTAGTAACTGGGTCTCTATCTCCCTATCCTTCACAGCCCAGGTATGGGCGCTGGCAGAAGGGATACTGAACAATGATGTGAGGACTGTCACAGTAAAAAGACAAGCTGGTCTAGACCACATATCTTTTCACCTTTATGAATGAAGGGGGGCCGATGAGCCCCCCTTCATTACCTAGACTAATGGCAGTAGTTATAACCACCCAGGATGGTCACTGCCCAGGGGCTTTGGCCAACATTGGGGATAGTGGAGACCTTGTCCGTAGAACCATCTATCGCATACACAGAGTTGGTGGTGGAGCAGGTCAGATAGACCTTGCTTCCATCAGGAGTGGTGGAGGCGGTCTCCAACTGTATCTGAGAACCAATCTTTAGCCTCTTACTCTCCTTAAACCCTGTCATGTCATAGACGTAAACAGCCCCCTCTTCACTGCTGATAGCGTAGGCCTTCTTGCCGCCGTTTACAAAGTTTACTCCTGTCATACCTCCTCCGCACCTTAGGGTAGCTACTACCTTATTACTCTCGGTGCTGATAACGGAGATAGTTCCCTCGCCATTATTGGGGACGAGCATGAACCTGCCGTCAGGGGAGGAATAGGCCCGCCAGGGCTCCTTTCCTACGAGGATGGTTGTCACGACATTATCCGTTGCAGTATCAATCACAGCCACCTCCCCTGAATCGCCATCCGCAGCATAGCCAAACCTGCCGTCTGGGGTAAGGGTCACGTTGGCTATCCCTTTAATCTCAGTGAGGTATCTATCAGGGTTAAGGGCCGCTACCTTGTAAGCACTGCCTACAGCGATGCGCTTAATGAGCTGATGGGTCTTAGTGTCTACTACCCCTACCTCATGGGCGCCAAAGTTGGCAATATAGGTCTTGGAGCCATCGGGTAGGAAGGAGACCCCGTGGGGTTCAGAAAAACCTTCTATCCTGGCCACCTCTACATTTCTTGTAAGGTCTATGGCAGAGATGGTGCCCCCTTCAAAATTGGCTATATATGCCAGCTTTGAGTCCGGGGAGACGTCGAAATGTTCAGGACTCATTCCCACCGCTAAACTGGCAGTCAGCTCTCCTGTAGCGACATCAAAAATCATTAGCTCGTTCCTTTTAGTCCCTGGTACGAGGAGCTTCTTGCCATCGTGGGTGAGCATAGACATGTGAGGGTTACACCAGGGGCCGCAGACAAAGCGGGTGATGGGCTGGTTGGTCCTGGTATCTATTGCTACCACATCGTTACTGTCCTTATTGGTGATGAAGGCTATGGTGCTCATGTCCTGGTCTGCCAGGGGGTAGGCCGCACCTTCCAGGTAAGCTGGGGCAGATGTTATGCCTAATAAAAAAACAAAAACGAGAAGGGATTGCATCATAATTAAACCTCCTTTTCCTGTTAAAAGTCCATTTGAAACCTCAGCCCAAAAGTAGCGAGGGGGTCCTCGTCTTCGGCGTCAGAAACTGGGCTATTGAAAAGTAACTGTGAGTTCAGGGAGAGGCTCAGGTGGTCTGTGAGGAAGAAGCTGTAATAGGCCTCCGCGACGTCCTCCTTTCTTCCATCCACTCTTTTTAACTGGCTAAAGGCCAGGGCAGTATGGTCAAACTTTCTGAAGGAAAAGGGTGACCTCATGCCCAGGCCAAGGCTCCAGGCCCACTCCTTCTCCCCCTCCCTCTTCTTATCCTCCGTCCCCGCCCCAGGGGTAATGCGGGAGGTAGTGTGGCTGGTTATACCGTACCTGGCGAAGGAAGTGAGCCGCTGGGTTAACTGCTGGTCCAGGCTTATTCCTATGGCACGGCTAAGGGTGTCACCATTGTATCTGCCCCAGAGTCTATAGTTGCCACCTAGACCGAAGAGGAAGCGTGGGGCATAGTAGTCGAGTTCGGCAATGCCATAGACCCTGTCGGTAACAGCGGTGCCAGAGTTGTCGGCGCTCTGGAGTCCCAGGCCAAAGCTGTAGCCCCTCTTGGTATCAAAGTAGGCCACCATCCCAGGGCCGTTGACAGGTGGTTCCAGGGCAGGGTTATTCACAAAGGCACTGGCTATAAACTGGGTGGTCTCGTCGTTGGCCACAGCGTTTAGGTCAAAATAGTTGGTGAGGTCTAGCTTGCCCCCGATTAGGCGGAGCCTGTCTTTCATGAAGATAGACTGTAGCCAGGCCTCTCGGACACTTACCCTGTCTACACCGTCGCTATCCTGGGTGGAGCCTCTTGAGGCATCATCGTTGAGGCCCGACTGGCTCAGTACAAAGCGGTCTGGACCACCGCCGCCAATGGCCTCCAGGTTCAGAAAGAGGGTGGAGTTAAACATGGGCCTGTGGAGGAAGAAGAGGTCAAAAGAGCCCTGGGCAAAGGTGCTGTCTTTGGTATGACTGTTTGTCAATTGCTGCATAATTCCTGTAGCACTCATGCCCACGGCCACCCGCTTCTTAAACTCCTCCTCAAGCATAGCCCCTATAAGGTCTGAGACGCTCTCCTTTCGTGCATACTTGTACTTTCTTAGGGCAGTCCTTTCTTTTTGTGGTTTTCCACAGAGGTGGCAGAGGTTGTCCTTTCCAGGGTGGTCATAGATATGTCCTTCAGGGCAGACCCACTCCTTTACTCTTTTAATCTCTTCTACAGGTTCCAGGAGGAACATCTTGCCAGCCATATCCTCCAGTCTCTCTATGCGGCGCTCCAGTCTCTCCTTCTTACCCTCCGGGGGTGCTGCTTTTTCCTCCACTGGGGTGACGGATTCACCCGAAAGGCTTCTTAGGGCCCTTTCTACGCCCTGGATTTTTCCCTCGTTATGTTCCATCCTTTGCTTCAGTGTGTCCTGTTCGGCCTTTAGGGCTTCAAGTTCTTCCTTTAGCTGGACTAGGTTAACTTCTTCCATGCCAGTTGAAGGCGGAGATGCAAATCCTTGTGATGGACAGTAAGCGGTGCTAGCAAGACTAAAGAGATAAAGTACACCGTAGAGAAGATACCGCATGTATTACCCTCCTTTCCCCGCGGAAACGGGATAAATGGCGTGCAAGATAGGTCTCCTGGCTAACGGGTCACCCTACTCTCTGCGCCTTCCCACCCGCCTGAGGCGGACAGTGGCTAGCCTGCAGATTTCGTCACCGTTACAGTTGCGGGGCAGCGGCAGATTTTAACTGCCTTCCCTTTGCATCTTGCACAGATGACTATTTGTTTTTTATCCTTTTGTCTCTATTCTCCTCCAAATAAAAAACCCGCATTCCCTAGGGAAAACACCTAAGGAGATGCGGGTAAATTCTTCTTCATATATTCGCCTCCCTTACCACGAGGAGCATCGTGAGGTTTCTACAGGCAGGTCTTCTGACTATCGGGTCATCCTACTGGCTGCGCCTTCCCATCCACCCAAGGCGGATAGTGGCCTTCTTGCAGCTTTCGTCGCCGAATACAGCGGCGGGTCCGTGATGGCCTTTAACCATCTTCCCTTTTTGTCCGCCTCTAGCGAACACCTGTAGACTCAGATTATGGGGCCTATTTTAAGCCCAGTCCTCTTATTGTCAAGGGGAAAATATTTTGTGGGCGGGTTGAGTTGTAGGGGCACGTTGCAACGTGCCCCTACTATTATTTTGAGGTTTCGCAGGGCTTAAGCCCTGCGGCACCCCCTGGGGTATGACTTTGCGGAGGTTCGTGGAGACGTAATGAAGAAGGGGACAGAATTCAGTTCTCTATAAGATGGCGGGCAGCCTTGTAGGCCTTTTCCATAAATTCTGGATGTTTTTTAACCTCGCCTTTCTCCTCCAGCCCGCAAAAGAGGAGTTCCCCTTTGTACTCTACATCCAGGACATGGAAGAGGGCCTTGACGGTACTTATAGCCCCTCGGAAGGCCCCATCGCCCTTTTCCATGGCGGCTGTGGATAAGAAAAGTCCTTTAGGATGGCCATTACTATTCCTCAAGGGCTGACCCAGGACGTAGTGCCTGGCCCACAGGGCCTGGCAGCGGTCTATCAAGGCCTTTAGCTGGGCACTGATGCCCATAAAGTATAAGGGGGAGGCAACGACTATATAATCTGCCTCAAGAAGTTTTTGATAGACCCCTTGCATCTCATCGGCAATGACACATTCCCCTGTTTCCCTGCAGCGGCCGCAGGAGTTGCAGGGGGATATATTAAGCTCATGCACCACCAGCTTATGGGCCTCCACGCCTGCCTCTTTGGCGGCCCTGATGACCTCTTCTAGAAGGAGTTCTGTATTACCCATCCTTCTGGGGCTGCCAGAAATGGCCAGGAGTTTCTTCATAAGGGATTCCTTTCTATTGTTACTGCCTGCTTCTGGACCTTCTGGGAGAAGTATTCCAGGGTCTTTAACAGGCCTTCTCTTCTATCTACCTTGGGTTCCCAGCCCAGGGTCTTTTTTGCCTTGGCGATATCGGGCCTCCTCTGCTTCGGGTCATCAACGGGGAGGGGTTTGAAGACCACCTTGCTCTTACTGGAGGTAAGCTCAATAATCTCACTGGCCAGTTGCAGGAGGGTTATTTCAGAGGGATTTCCCAGGTTTATAGGCTCGTGTTCACGGGAAAGGAGGAGTTTGTAGAGGCCTTCCACCATGTCTGATATATAGCAGAAGCTGCGGGTCTGTTTACCATCGCCGAAGACGGTGAGATCTTCGCCCCTGAGGGCCTGAATCATGAAGGTGGGTAAGGCCCGCCCGTCCTCCAGGCGCATCCCAGGGCCGTAGGTGTTAAAGATCCTGGCTATCTTGGTGTCTATACCATGCTCCCTGTGGTAGGCCATGGTCAGGGCCTCGGCAAAACGTTTTGCCTCATCGTAAACCCCTCTGGGTCCCACGGGATTCACATGTCCCCAGTAGGTCTCTGATTGGGGATGCTCTTGGGGGTCTCCGTAGACCTCCGAGGTAGAGGCCAGGAGGAACTGGGCCCCCTTTCGTTTGGCAAGGCCCAGGGCTATTAGGGTACCAAGGGAACCTACCTTCAGGGTTTGAATGGGCAGCCTCAGGTAATCCGCAGGGCTGGCAGGGGAGGCCAGATGCATTACGCAGTCTATCTTTTCCTCTATGTTTATGGGTTCGGTAATATTGTGCTGGAGGAACCTAAATCTGTCGTTATTTAATAAATGGGTAATGTTTTCCTTAGTTCCTGTAAGGAGGTTATCTAGGCAAATTACAGAGTGGTCTTTCTCCAGGAGGTAATTACAGAGATGGGAGCCTATGAAGCCTGCGCCCCCAGTGACTAATATACGCATAGGTCAACTCCTCTTAGGTATTCATGGTTAGATTTTACTGGCACATGGTTTAAATTCAAGTCAAAACTCCCTCATAACACCCTTTGACAAGAGGCCGTAAGGGATATAGACTGATTTATTAATGAATTGAACCTCTGCAAAAGTGGGGGGTCAGAATAATAGAAATTTCCCTCCCCATTGATGGGGGAGGGCAGGGTG
>JAUQZZ010000067.1 GCA_030586765.1 Candidatus Brocadiales bacterium
TAAAATCCCCCACTTTTACCTCCAGGGAGGGGTCTATTCCCCTGAAATAGGCAAATTCCTTATTACCCCTCATCCTGACTAGTGCAGGCCCCTCCAGAAATGGGGCGCAGGCCTTGACATGTTTAAAGGATTTTACTGTCTCCATCACCTCCTCATAGTTTTCAAAGCCGTAGAGCCCTGACTTCAGTATCATCACGTGGGCAAGGGTTCCACGGATGCGCATTCTGAGTTCCCTATCGAAGCCGCTCATCACCGAGATGACCACTATATAGGTCATCACACTCAGGGCCACCGCAGCAATGGCTATATAGGTACTCCTCTTCTTCCGAAGGTAACGAAGGCCTACAACCATCATGTACATTGTGCCACCTAAGGGATTAATATTGAAATGGATAAACTCAAAACCATTCTATCAGGGATTACCCAGGTAGGGCAAAGGAAAATCTCTCCAGTACCCCCTTGATAATCCTTGACAAAATCAACCCCCATCTCAATAATAACCCCTGAGGTAAATCCGATGCTTAAACTTACCACTGCAGGGGAATCCCACGGAAAGTGCCTTCTTACTGTGGTAGAAGGGCTTCCAGCAGGCATCCCTATAGATGAAGAAGAGATAAATAAGGAACTCAGGCGAAGGCAGGGGGGAGTTGGCAGGGGCCCCAGAATGGCCATAGAGAAAGATGAGGCAGAGGTCTTATCTGGCACTAGGAAGGGCATCACTATAGGAAGCCCGGTGTGTCTAAAAATAAAGAATTATGATTACAGCATAGACCGGCTTCCAGAACTAACCAGACCCAGGCCGGGCCATGCAGACTTGGCAGGGGCCATGAAATACGGCCAGGGGGATATGCGCAACGTACTGGAAAGGGCCAGTGCCAGGGAGACAGCAGCCCGCGTGGCCGCTGGCGCCTTAGCAAAGATACTGTTAAGAACCTTCGGAGTCGAGGTCTTAGGCTACGTAAAGGCGGTAGGCGGCATAGTGGCTGAGACTCCTGTCAAGGAGCCTGGGGAGGTCAAAAGGCTCAGGGATTCTAGTAGCCTCTACTGTCTGGACAAGAGGGCAGAGGAAAAGATGATAAAAAGGATAGTCGAGGCAGAAAAAAGTGGCGACTCGGTAGGGGGCATAATAGAAATAATGGCCCATGGTGTGCCCCCTGGTCTGGGCAGCTACACCCAATGGGACCTGAGGCTGGACGGGAGGTTGGCCAGGGCTGCCATGGCAGTCCCTGCCATAAAAGGGGTGGAGATAGGCCTGGGATTCAAGGCAGCAGAAATGTCAGGCTCAGAGGTGCATGACGAGATATATTATGGCAAAAGTTACCGTGGAAACCTAACGGGAGGTTTCTATAGAAAGACAAATAATGCCGGTGGCCTGGAGGGAGGCATCACAAATGGCGAACCCATAGTCCTCAGAGCGGTTATGAAACCCATCCCTACCCTGAGGAAGCCCCTGAAGTCTGTGGAACTAACCACCAAGGAGGCAGTAAAGGCCGCAGCAGAACGCTCAGACGTCTGCGCTGTGCCAGCTGCATCTGTAGTCCTGGAGGCTGTAGTTACCTTCGAGATAGCCCAGGCCTTTATGGAGAAATTCGGTGGTGATTCTATTCAAGAGACGAAGAGAAATCTAGAAGGCTATCTTGCCCAGGTAAAGGCCCTCTAAGCTTTATTTTCCCTTGCATAAACATAGCTGCCAATGTATATTAGCCAAAAAGGATAGATGTCAGAACTTAGGACCTTTATAGCCGTAGAAGTGGATGAGGCAGTAAAGAAGAATTTAACTGAGTTTCTGAATAGGCTGAAAGAAACTAGTAGTGACGTAAGGTGGGTGGATGTCCAAAACATCCATATAACACTAAAGTTCCTCGGCTATATAGAAGAAGCCCATCTCTCCGCTGTAAAGGAAATAATCCGAAAGGCAATAAAGGGCATTAGGCCCTTCACCATCAAGTTTAGAGGAGCAGGGGCTTTTCCGAAGCTGGAAAGACCCAGGGTTGTCTTTGTCTCTGCAGGGGATGACTCAGGCAGCCTCTCAAAGATACAGTCCCAGCTAGAAGAAGGCCTTGCAGAATTGGGTATAGAGAGGGAAGATAGGCCCTATCATCCTCATCTCACCTTGGGCCGAGTGAAGTCTATTCAGAATATCGAGGCCCTGGTGAAACTTATGGCAAGGTATACGGGACATGACTTTGGGGAGGAACAGGTCTCAAGGGTAGTCCTTATGCAGAGCCAGCTGACCCCCAAGGGCCCTACTTATACGGAATTGGACAAATTTCCATTAGTTTAATTGTTTTAAGAAAGGGGATTAGAGGATGGCGAAACAGGAGGCAGGGGAAAGGGATAAGAGAGATCAGGCCTTTGAGAGGGCCCTTTCTCAGCTAGAAAAGCAGTACGGTAAGGGCGTCATTATGCGGGTAGGCTCACAAAGCAAACTAGATGTGCCTGTAATCTCTACGGGCTCGCTGTCCCTGGACCTGGCCTTGGGAGTTGGGGGTGTACCCAGGGGGAGGGTAACGGAGATTTTTGGTCCCGAGGCCTCAGGAAAGACTACCCTTACCCTGCACATCGTAGCGAACGCCCAGAGACAAGGGGGCAAGGCCGCCTTTATCGATGCCGAACATGCCCTGGACCCAGATTATGCAAAGAGGTTGGGGGTAGACATAGATAACCTCTGGGTGAATCAGCCAGATACTGGGGAGCAGGCCCTGGATATAGTAGATACGCTGGTAAGGTCCAATGCCGTGGATATCATCGTGGTAGATTCTGTAGCCGCCCTAGCCCCTAAGGCAGAGATAGAGGGTGAGATGGGTGATACCCATGTGGGCCTACAGGCAAGGCTTATGTCCCAGGCCCTCAGAAAACTTTCGGGCATCGTCTCCAAGTCTCATACCTGCCTGGTTTTTATTAATCAGATAAGGGAAAAGATAGGGGTTATGTTCGGCAACCCTGAAACTACCCCTGGCGGCAGGGCATTAAAGTTTTATTCCTCTGTGCGCATAGAGGTTCGAAAGATAGGGGTGATAAAGGAAGGGGAGCTGGCTATAGGAAACAGGGTGAGGGCTGTGGTTGCCAAGAACAAGGTAGCACCCCCTTTCAGGAAGGCAGAGTTTGATATCATGTATAACCATGGAATCTCTCGTGCAGGAGACGTGCTGGACCTGGCCCTGGAGCATCAAATAGTGGATAAGAGCGGTACCTGGTTCTCCTATGGCAAGGTCAGGTTGGGCCAGGGCAGGGAAAACTCCAGGCTCTTCCTGGAACAGAATATAGAACTGATGCAGGAGTTGGAACAGGCCATCCTTAAAAAGGTTACCCCAGAGAATCTAAAGACGGCCATCACCGAATACAGCCCCACATAAGGGTTTTCCTTATTCAGCCATGAAGACCAATGATATTAGAAAGAGATTCCTCAAGTTCTTCGAGGAAAGGGGGCATGTAATCGTACCCAGTGACTCCCTAGTCCCTACCCTTGACCCTACCCTGCTTTTTACAGGGGCTGGCATGAACCAGTTTAAGGATATGCTCGCGGGAAAAGGTAAACTAGAGTTCACCAGGGCAACCTCCTCTCAAAAGTGCCTCCGCACTGGAGACATTGACAACGTAGGTAAGACTTCCTCCCACCACACCTTCTTTGAGATGTTAGGAAATTTTTCCTTCGGCGACTATTTTAAAAAGGAGGCCATCCAGTGGGCATGGGAGTTCCTGCTGGAAGAACTAAAACTACCCAGGGATAGACTCTATGCCAGCGTGTATGAAAAAGACGAAGAGGCTTACGAAATCTGGGAGAAGGCGGTAGGTCTCCCTATCACAAAGATATACCGTTTTGGAGAGAAGGAGAATTTCTGGCCCTCCAATGCCCCTTCCCAGGGTCCTAACGGGCCATGCGGCCCATGCTCAGAGATTTTCTACGACCAGGGGGAGGCTGTAGGCTGCGGCAGGAAAGACTGCCAGCCCAACTGTCCTCACTGTGAGCGCTTTGTAGAGGTGTGGAACCTGGTATTTGTCCAGTATGACCGTAAGAACCTGGGGGCGCTGGACCCCCTGGAACATAAAGGCATTGATACCGGTATGGGCCTGGAAAGGATTGCCAGGGTTATGCAAGGTGTTTACTCCAATTTTGATATAGATATCTTCACCCCCATTATCAAGAACCTGGAGGAGGTACTGGGTGTCAGGTACCATCCAGAGGCAGAGGAGGGGCGACTTCTCCGCCGAATAGCTGACCATATGCGGGCGGTGGTTTTCTGTATCTCAGACGGAGTCCTACCCAGTAACGAGGGGAGGGGCTATGTGGAAAGGCGTCTCCTTAGAAGGGCCCTCAGGGATGCCATGCAGATGGACTTGGAGAGGGCATCTCTTTATAAGCTTGTCCCTGTCATAGTGGATGTAATGGAAGAACCGTACCCAGAGGTAAAACAGCGGAGAGAGAACATTGCTAGTATAATAAAGAACGAGGAAGAGAGGTTTCTGGACACCTACTCACAGGGTATCCACCGCCTGGAAGAGGTAGTGGAGAGATTAGAGAAAGGTGGAATAAAGGTATTGCCTGGTGAGGAAGCCTTCAGGCTTTACGACACCTACGGTTTCCCTTTCGAAAGTACCCAGGCATACTGCCAATCAAGGGGTATCAGCGTAGATATAAGCAGCTTTGAAAAATACATGGAGGAGCGTGTAAAACTCTCTAGAGTCACCTCTGGCATCACTCAGGCCGTCTTTGATGTAGGTCCCATTGCCCAGCTAAAGGAGGTCTACCAAGGTACAGAATTTCTGGGCTACAAAGGGGGCAGGGTCGAGGCACAGGTCATTGGTATTATTTCTGAGGAGCAGCTAATAAATAGCGCAGAAAAGGGGCAGACTGTCCAGGTAGTACTAGACCGTACACCCTTCTATGGAGAGGCAGGGGGCCAGATAGGCGATACGGGTTTCCTCAAGGCTAAAGGTGTCCTCTTAGAAGTAGTCGACACTAAGAAGGCGGAGGATTTTATCGTCCATCATGCTAAGGTAATCAAAGGCAAGATAGCTCCTGGTGACAATCTTACCTGCGAGGTAGACCTGGAAAGGAGGGCAGGGATAAGCCGCAGTCATACAGCAACCCACATCTTACATCACGTACTACGCAAGGTACTGGGAGAGCATGCCGAACAAGCTGGCTCCCTGGTAGCCCCGGACCGTCTGCGCTTTGATTTTAACCACTTTCAGGCCCTTAGGGCAGAGGAACTGGCCAGGGTGGAGGATTTGGTGAACGAGAAGATTATGGAGAACTCGCCAGTGAAGGCCGAGGAGATGACCCAGGAGGAGGCCAAAGGTAGAGGGGCCATAGCCCTCTTTGGAGAGAAATACGGGGAAAGGGTTCGCCTGGTAAACATAGGGGATTACAGCCTGGAGCTCTGCGGAGGAATCCACCTGAGGCGTACGGGCGAGATAGGCCTCTTCAAGGTCTTGGGGGAGGGCTCTGTTGCGGCAGGTATCCGCCGCATAGAGGCCCTCACGGGTCCTGCTGCCCTAAAGAAGATCAGGCAGAGAGAGGCTGTACTCCAGGAACTGACTGGTACCCTTAAGGCCAAGGAAGAGGGCCTGATAGAGCGGGTGGAAGGACTTCTTAAAGAAATAAAGAGGCTCGAAAAGGAACTGGCGAAGCTAAAGGAAGAAAAACTAAAATTGGTCGTTTCGGCGGGCCCCGGACGGGTTGCCGAAGCTATAGGAATCACGAGATTCAGAAATTTTGAAGACGTCTCAGGGGTCAAAATCGCCACAGCTATGCGTGAAGGGGCTACGGTGGAAGACCTCCGCAAAGAGGCGGATTCTCTCAGGGCACAGTACCCATCTATAGCCATAGTCCTTGCCTCTGCAGAGAACGGCAGAGTAGTAATGATAACCTCCCTGAGCCAGGACCTAGTGAAAAAGGGGCTCCATGCTGGGGAGATTGCCAAGGATGTGGCAAAGCTAATTGGTGGGGGAGGTGGTGGTAAGCCTGACATGGCCCAGGCTGGAGGTATACTTGCCGACAAATTAGATGAGGCCCTGGATTATTCTTTTAAGGTCATAAAGGAAAAGGTTCAAGATACAAGTCTTTAGAAAGGGAATTCAAGTGCCTCCGAAATTTCTAGCAGACCTCTCGGGAATAGATGTAAATAATCCTGAGATAGGCATAGAGAAGATAAGGGCTGTTAACCCCCACCGCTTCGAGATGGAGCAACTCTCTGGGATATTGAAATACGACCCGGCCAATAAGCTCATAATCGGGTATAAAAAGGTGACCCATGATGAGTTCTGGGTACGAGGTCATATACCAGGAAGGCCCCTTATGCCAGGGGTCTTAATGGTGGAGGCCGCTGCCCAACTCTGCACCTATTACTATAAGAGGTCTATCCCGGACGACAGGTTCCTCGGTTTTGGTGGGGTGGATAAGGTAAAGTTCAGGGGGACGGTGCTACCTGGGGATACGCTCATCCTAATAGCAAAGAATGTCGAACTTAGGCCCAGAAGGGCCGTCTTTGAGACCCAGGGTGTGGTCAATGGGGGGATAGTCTTCGAAGGGGTAATTATTGGGATGGCTGTCTAGTGGGCAAAAGCCTGGAAAGTTCAGCGACACTTTTGATATAGATATCAGGCCCTTTTTGGCAAAGAGAGGAGGCAAAACTCTCGTAGTGTCTGCCATGTTGGACCAGTGCAGTAGACATGCCCAGGGTCTTGGCAATCCTAAGCTCATCTTCCATCTTATCACCCACACAGAGCACCTCCTCAGCCCTAAGTCCATATCTATCTAATACGTCCTGGAAACAGGCCCTCTTGGAATCATTTCTCTTCTCCACAACAATTACCTCATCCAGAAGCTTCCCCAGCCCCAGGAGGCGTATCTTTTCTTTCTGCTCTAAGGGTTGGCCAGCCGTTACAAGAATCAGCCGAAGCCCCCTCTCCTTCAAATCCCTCAAGCACTCCGCTACCCCTGGAAAGGGCCTTATACCAGAAATATCTACCTCCTTCATGGCCTTGTAAACATCTTCCACAAAAGTTGAAGGTAGAGAGTAGCAATTAGCTATTTCTTCATAGAGATTGTCCTTTGGACTGGATTCTTTCCCCTTTTGGAGCCTGTAAGCCTCTTCCTCTGTGCATCCCAGGGCCTTGGCAATAACCCCTGCGGCCTTTAGACGTCTGGCATGTACCAGTGACCCTGAACAGTCGTAGAGGGTGTCATCTAGATCAAGGATGAGGGCCTTTATAGACTCCAAGAGACCGGGCATTACTTCCTACCTTAGGGCAAAGATGGGTATATGTGCGTAGACCCTGCATATGGCATCGGCTAGCTTCTCAGGGTCATGTCTCAGCAGGTCTTGCTTCTCCCACAGTATTCGTGCTGTGTCTATCTCTTCTACCAGGTCGCTCTCTACTATATTTACAAAGAGGTTGCCTGCCTGGGGGTCGAGTCTTACCATGTGGGCACCTTGTTTTTCATATCTATCCAGGATATCCGCACGAGGCATATTGTTATTCACCAGTACGTAGTCCAACACGCCCTCTCCCAGGTGTTTGACTATTGCCCGTATATGGTCAGAAGGTGTGTAGCCGTCCGTCTGGCCAGGTTGGGTTACTATATTACATACATATATCTTTGCGGCCCGAGAATCCCTTATAGCCTCTCTTATACCCTTTACCAAGATGTTGGGTATCACACTGGTGTAAAGGCTACCAGGCCCCAGGACGATTATATCGGCATTCCGTATCTCTTCCAGGGCTTCAGGCAGAGGTTCTACATTATCTGACTCCAGCAGCACCCTCCTGATGGGTGCTTTGCCAGGCTGGCGCACATTTAATTCTCCCTGCACCGCGCTTCCGTCCTCCAGTTCCGCACATATGTGAGTGTCTTGAAGGGTGGAGGGTAGTACCTTACCATT
This sequence comes from Candidatus Brocadiales bacterium, assembly GCA_030586765.1. Classification (GTDB taxonomy): domain Bacteria; phylum Planctomycetota; class Brocadiia; order Brocadiales; family Bathyanammoxibiaceae; genus JAUQZZ01. Next base: position 7,890 of record JAUQZZ010000067.1, read on the forward strand.
TATTGCCAGGATCTTGCTGGCCTTCTTGATAGCCTCCTCAAAACTTCCTGTAATGTCCGTCAGTGCCGTCATCAGTAAGTTACCCAGGCTTATTCCATTCAAGGAGCCTCGGTTAAACCTGTACTGAAAGAGCCTGTAAAGGTCCGCCTGTTGTTCCTCCGTCTCAGAGAGGGCTACAAGGCAATTTCTGGCATCCCCCGGGGGTAACACACCATATTGTTCCCTCAGGAGGCCCGAACTTCTTCCCGAATCAGTAACTGTGACAATGGCTGTAAGGTTCTTACTGTAGGTCTTCATACCTTGCAGGACTATCGGCAACCCTGTCCCACCCCCTACGGCCACCACACGGAGCCTTTCAGGGTACCTCCCAATATTTATGAGCTCCAGGATGGTGGGAAGCTGATATATTTTTTTTATCTTGTAATCTGGCCTCTCGGTGGTGCGTAGGGGAGACTCTACCTTAAACCTCCCGTGAAGCATCTGGACAGCGAACATACCCATTGTTTTGGCAACCCTTAACTCCACCCCAATCCTATCTCCCACTACTGCTACTTCTTGGGGAAGGAGGTCGTACTTTTCTAAAAGGGCTCTAAAACAATCCTCGAAAAGGAGCCCTACCTCCTGGTCATTTATGACGACCTCATCAAAATAGGGAGCCAGCCCCAGGAGTTCAAGTTTTCTTTCCTGGCGGCGGTGTACACCTGTGGTGACTAGAAATAATTTGTACTTTTCTAGTCTCAACTGCTTCAGGGTGGGAATAACGTCAGGAAAGGGTTGTACATTAAAGACCTCACCGCTGTTGTAGGCCCTTAAGGCACATTCTACCAGGGAGTGCCCTAGGCCATACATCTTGGCTATCTCATTGAATACCAGGGAGGAGGGACCGTACTTTTCTGACACGGTCTTCTGGAGCTGGTAGGCATCCTCCTCCTTTAAAGGAAGCCCCGCCTCGACCATAGCCTTGGCAGCCCGCCTCCTGGAGGCCTCTACCAGCAGACCTGTACAGTCGTAGAGGGTATCATCCAAATCAAAGATTACTGCCTTTATCCTCATCTATCCCTTCCTATCTATATACTCGCTTACCCCTCTTTTATGGATTCAGTAATTTAGGAGGAAAGAGGAGGAAAGTCAATAAGCATTTTTACCCGAGGGAGCTATCTCTCTGAGATATCTGGGGGTATGGTAGCCTTATCACCTACATGGATGTTATTCTTCTCAAACCACCCCCTTTCCATCTCCAGGACATATTTAACCTTCTTCTGAGAGGGGTGGCTCTCTAGGCTGAGGGGTTCCATGGACTCTATTTGTGTAATAAGACCATCCTCTGTGATAAAGGCGATAGAAAGAGGGATAGGAGTATCTTCCATCCAGAAGGAAACGTAACACTCCTCTGAGAAAACAAAAAGCATGCCCTGGTCCTCACCCAGTTCAGTCCGAAACTTTAGCCCTTGGCTGTGTTCCAGTGGCGTAAGAGCGAGCTCAACGTAGACAGTCTTATTGCCTACCAGTATTTTTTTCAGCTTCTTTGTAGTAGGCTCCCCGAGGGGGTTCAGGAGCCATAGAAGCGCCATTACTATTAGACCTTTTCTAAGACTACTGGGCATCTCTTTTTAAAACGTTCTGGCACCTATTGCAAAACCTGTCTGACTTCTTGTCAGTATCCATAAGGCTGTTGGAGAAGAACATCACACAGCCTGGGTCATCACAGTGCTTCATCCCCCAAAGATGACCCAGCTCGTGCACCGCCTCCTTTATCATCCTTTCCATCAATACAGCTCCGTCAGGTTCTCCTCCGTAGAATTCCGACCTTAATCGATGTATAGAGATAATGGCCACATTCTTGGCAGGTAAGGCCTCGCCAAAGACAAAATTTAAAGTAGGAACATAAAGGTCTAACCCTGTTACACCCAGAAGATAGAGACCTCCCCTGGGCTTGCTCTCCTCTAGGGTCCTGAGTATTTCCGTAGAGTAGTATTGATTCCTTCGGGGATTAAAGGCTTCTGCTGGTATATCTGTGGCGGCCCCCACTTCGGCTACTATACCCAACTTCTCCCTCAGGCCCAAGGCTAGCTCCGCAAGGAGTTCCTTTTCTATACCCCCCACGGGTACTAGATGTACTACCTTTAGA
>JAUQZZ010000068.1 GCA_030586765.1 Candidatus Brocadiales bacterium
CTCCTGGATGGTGTCCTCGTTTGGCCTTATAATTACTATTCCTCTGTTGCCATCGATGATGACGGTATCTCCAGGGTAAACCTCTGTAGTAATGCGTCCTAGACCTACCACACCGGGTATTCCCAGGGCCCGGGCTAGTATAGCCGTGTGGGAGGTTCTTCCCCCCACCTCTGTGGCAAAACCCTTTATCTTTTCAGGGTCCAGGGAGGCCGTTTCTGAAGGACTCAGGTCGTGGGCAATTAGGACCGCTTCTTCTGTGAGATTTTTTAGCTCTTCACGTTTTTCCCCTAGGAGATTTTCTAGCAATCTGCCTTCTATGTCGAAGATATCGCTTACCCTTTCCTTCAAGTACGGCTCATCCATACTCTGGAATTTTCTGGCGTATCCCTTGAGGACAAGGGAGACGGCGAATTCCGCGGTGACCTTTAAATCCTCAATCTTCTTGACAAATTCTTCTTTTAAATGTTGGTCTTGAAGAATCATCCTATGGGCCTTTAGTATGGTGCCTATCTCATGACCCAGTCCGGTGGTTGCCTTGCCTTCAAGGTCTTTCATCTGCTGTTTTGCCAGGACGATAGCCTGTTCTAGCCTCCTTATCTCCTGGGGTACTTGACCCTCGAGGATGAAGTTTCTCTTAACCCAGTAGCCTTTGCCTTCCAGGATATAGGCCTTTTTTATGACCACTCCAGGGGCCAGGGCTATACCCTTCTTGACCACCGTTACCTCTTCACCAAAAGTGCCGCTTACCAGGGCCTCTAGGGCATCTATGGCCTCTGTGGCGTCACTACCCCTGGCGACAATACGTATATCGGTACCTCTTTCAGCGCCAAGGGTGAGGAGTTCGATGACACTTTTAGCATTGGCCTCTTTGTCCCTAGCCAACACCTTTATATCAGAGGAGTATCTGTTGGCTATCTCTGCAAAGCGGGTGGCTGGCCTGGCGTGGAGGCCATCTGTATTGAGGATCCTTAATTGTCGGTCGATGTCCATGGTACTTTAGAGAGGTCTAACTGGTTAGGGGAGAGAGGAGTGAAGACTATCTACTTCTCTGAGGACCTCTATCATTTCCTTCTTTCCCATGGCCTTGGTCATAAAACGTCGGAAGTCGTTATCTCTTATCAGGGTAGCTATCCTCTCCAAGGCAGCCAGGTGTACGCCAGCGGATTCGTTGGGGGATAGTAGAAGAAATATCAGGTGTACGGGTTCGCCATCCAGGGCATCAAATTCTACACCCTTTTCTGAGCGGGCAACCGTTCCCATGAGTCTTCCTACACAGGCGTGTTTTGTATGGGGCACAGCTACTCCTCCCCCTATTCCTGTACTCCCTAACTCTTCCCTCTTGATAAGGGCCTTCATGACGCCCTCCACCTCTTTTGCTGGAATCTTTTGTGCCTCTTTTAAGACTTCTACCATTTCACGAATGGCCCCGATTTTGTCCTTAGATTTTAAGTTGTAAATTATGGCTTCCTCTACAAGGAAATCCATTAGTCGCATCTAATCCTCCTGCCGAGAGAGGGCTTTTGCTGGGAAAGGGGGTTTAAAAAACTTATAGATGGGACCACCTATAGAACAGGAAGGGTCTCTTCCCCCTCTGGAGGTTTTTCCGTCAGACCAGGTGGTAATGTACCCTTCCTCGCCCTTTTTCTATAAAGTTTTTCCTTATGTCGTGTGAGCTGTCTTTCTAACTTGTCTACTGCCCTGTCTATAGCTGCGTAGATGTCGTGGTCGGTGACTTCTGCAATAAGCATAGAGCCCCTGGCGGCCGAGACGATCATCTCTGCAGTATGTCTGTCGCTTTCTACATTTAAGTTCATCTGTACCTTTATAACCCTGTCGAAGAACTTCTCCAGTTTAGAGGCCTTCTTCTCGGCATAGCTTTTTATGGCGGCGGTTATATTAATGTGCCTTCCAGAAACTATTATATCCAAAGAAGTTCCTTTCTTTTTCTTGAGTAATGGACAATTTTAGTTTTATTTTACTTTGTTAGTACCAGAGAGTCAAGGGGATTACTTTACACTTGGTCCCGCTTAGATCTAGCTAATACAAGGACATATACCTTTTTTGCCCCAGCGTTCTTTAGTACCCTGGCGCATTCCGAGGCCGTAAGGCCTGTGGTTAGCACATCGTCAACCAAGAGGACATTTCTTCCCTCAAATTCCCTGGGCCTCTTTACAGCAAAGGCATCGGAAACGTTTTCCTTGCGCCGTGGGTAGGGAAGATTAGACTGGGAAAGGGTCTCCTTTACCCTCTGAAGACCTCCTGTGCTTAGGTCCACCCGCATGTAACGGGCAACCCTTGATGCCAGAAGTTCTGCCTGATTAAACCCTCTTTCCATCCTCTTTTTCCAATGGAGGGGAACCGCTACTATCCTGTCAATGTTACTGGGAAGAGGGGCATCTTTCCCTACGAACTCAAGAAGGGTGTGTGCTAGTGGGTTCACTAAAAAATCATGCCTTCCGTACTTAAACTGATGAATTAACTCTTTAATTACCCCTTCATAATAGGTGGCTGATAAGGCGCCGTCAAATCTCAGCTTATCGCCCCTGCACTCCATGCAGCCATCGCGGCCTATAAGGCTGTATTCCCCCAGACCTACTCCGCATCTAGGGCAGCGGATTCCTCTGATGTAACTGATAGCCTGTCTGCAAGACTCACAAAGATATTTAGCTCCTTCCCTGTGCAGGCTCTTTTTGCAGCTGAAACAGTGATGTGGATAGAGTAGGTTTAGAAATGCTTCTAGGTATACCTTTAGTACCATGAGATGTTAAATTTATCAACCAATGTCGTGTTTATCGACATACATTCCTTACTACACTGCCAGGAAATCCCTCCACAGCCTCAGCATAAACTCTTCGTATAATCTGTAATATATTGATTTAAGAGGAGTTACATATATCTGTGACGCTTAGTGAATTGAAGTCGTTCATCTCCATTATTGGCACAAGTATTGCTCTATTTCTGGTAGAGGTTCTGTTTCCTGCCAAACGGGACCACAGGCAGTTTTTCCCAGAAAGGCCAGATAGATAGGCACTATCTGGCCTCCCTCCTTTCTAGGCCGCAATAATTGATGTTCGCTTCTGTTATAGGCAGTCGTCTTCTTACCTCTCTCAATAAATTAAGGTCTAAATCGGCAACTACCAGGGTTTCTTTATCAGGGGCCTGGGTAAGGACGGTACCCCAGGGGTCTACTATCATGCTTCTGCCCAGGGTGGTGATGCGGTTTGGGTGGGTGCCTAACTGGTTAGGGGCCACAATGTAGACCTGATTCTCTATAGCCCTTGCCCTGAGGAGTACCTCCCAATGGTCTTTACCTGTAAAGGTGGTGAAGGCAGAAGGAAGGAGTATTATTTCAGCACCTCTCAGTCTGAGGGCTCTAAAGAGTTCGGGGAAGCGCAGGTCGTAACATATGGATAGGCCAACCATGTATCCGTCTACTCTAGCAGTAGTTAGCTCACTTCCAGGCAATATACTCTCGGATTCCTTGAACCTTATCCCTTTGGGGATATCTATGTCAAAGAGGTGTATCTTTCTGTAAATCCCCAGGATTTGACCCTTTGGTCCAAGGAGCACTGAGGTGTTGAAGGCCCTACCCTTTCTAGCCCTCTCCATGATACTCCCGCAGAGGATATAAATCTTGTTCTGCCTGGCCTTCCTTGCCAGGAGATTGATAGTGGGACCAGGCACGGATTCAGCTTTTTTGACTACGTCTTCCAGGGTGCTGCAACAGTTAAAGAGTTCGGGAAGGACTACGAGCCTTGCCCCCTGAGTCTTGGCTGACTTAATGAGGCCTAAGGCCTTCTCTATATTCTCATTCTTGTCCTTCTGGGAAGAGAGTTGCAGGGCAGCAACCCTCAAGCCTTCCCTTCCTCCCATGTTTATGCCCCCATCCAGTCGAAGAGAAGTACCCCTATAGTGGCAAAGGCCAGGACGGGCAGCCAACCAGCTAGAAGAGGATGGAGATTTCCTGTTATCCCTAGATTGGTACAGAACATGCTAATAATGAAATATGAGCAGACGACGCCCATCAAGGTGCTTATACTCAAAAAGAGATTCTTTCGCAGCCTCTGAAAACCCACAATAAAAGGTACCCCCAGGAGTATAAGGACAAGGCTGGTGAAGGGATAGGCCAGCCTGGAATAGAAGAACACAGGATACCTGGGGTCTTCAGGCTCCTTTTTCCATTGGGACCTCATCTGGAGAAGGCTCATGAGACCTGGGTCTCTTTCCTCTTCCCTCATATCTGCAGGGGTTATCTCGGTTTCTAGAAAATATTCTTTTCTTTCTTCAGTCGGGGCTACCCACTTTCCTTCTTTATAATTATTCTTTACCAGGTCTGTAAGGTACCAGGTATTGTTACCCACCCATTTACCTTCCTTAGTATTTATGGTGTAGAGTTCTCCTTTGTTTTTATCCCTTCCCAGGATGAAGATAGATTTCATAGTTTCTTCCACAACATCGTACCTGGCAACACTTATGACGATGTTTTTAGTACGGTCTTCTAGAAACAGATTCTTGAGTTCACTCCTATCAAAGGTTATTGTCTTAGTCCTTTCAAGGGTGTATGCAAAAGAAGGGATCAGGAACTCCTGGTTGCCCATGGCCATTAGGGATAGGATGGCCACGGTTACAAAGAGGGGTAGTAATATCCTATACAGGCTCAGACCAGCTATCTGCATGGCCAGGAGTTCGTTACCTTTGCTCAGTTTTACTAGTACGAAGCCTGTAGCCATGAGGATTATGGCAGGAAAGAGCTTCACCATCATAGTCGGAAGGAAAAGGCTATAGTAGTTCAGAGCCATGGGAAGGGCCTTATCGCCCAGGGCAAAGAGGTCGTCTAGTTTCTGGAAGATGTCCACTACCAGGTAGATTCCCAGGAAGATAAAGGAGCAGACAAGAAAGGATGGTATGAAGGTTCTTATAAGGTATCGGTCTAACCTAGAAAACATTTTGTGTGCTCCTACGATCTACCTTCTAAGGACTTCAGGATTTCAGAAGCTGTCTTATTCAAGACAGGATGCATGGCCTTTGGCGCTATATCAGAAAGTGGTTCCAGGACGAACCTCCTCCTGTGCATCATAGGGTGTGGTATCTTAAGGTCCTCCTCCTGGAGTATACAGTTATCGTATAAGAGGATGTCTATGTCAATGGTTCTGGGACCCCATTTTTCTTCCCTCTTCCTGCCCAAATTTATTTCTATCTCTTGTATTTTGCTTAAGAGTTCTTTGGGTGAGAGGGGGGTTTCTATCTCAACGACCCCATTGATGAATCTTGGCTGGGGAGGTCCCCCTTCTGGTTCTGTTTCATAATAAGAAGACCTCTTCGAGACTGAGATGTTCTCACAGGCCTTCAGGCTCTTTACGGCCTCCTCCAGGGTCTTTATCCTTTTACCCAGGTTGGAACCAAGACCGAGGTATACTAGGGGCATGAGCAGGCAGCCTCCTGGAAGCTGGGGGAACGAGGGCAGGCGCCGCAATCAGGACATTCCCCTGTGAAACAATCGGGTGTGGTTATCCCACTTAAGGCCCTGGCCCTCTCAGATTTCAAGAATTCCTTGTTCACACCGACACTTATATGGTCCCACGGGAATTTTTCTTCTTCATCTCTCTCTCGATAAAGGTAAAAGTTCATATCAATCCCTGTATCTTCAAAGGCCTTAAGCCACTTCTGGAAGTCAAAGCATTCCTCCCAGGAGTCAAACTTGCAGCCCAACTCCCATGCCCTTCGGACGACCTGGCCCAGTCTCCTATCCCCACGGGAGAAAACTCCTTCCAATACACTACGCTCTAGATTATGGAACTTTAGCTTGATACGAGGGTGTCTTATCCTGGCCTTTAGCCTATGTCTTATGGCCCTCATCCTCTCCAGGGAGACCATGGGTTCCCACTGAAAGGGTGTATGGGCCTTGGGGACAAAGGGAGCCACGGTGATATTGACATTACCTGGAGCGCCATCTATCTCCCTTCTTATATTGGATACCTTATAAGACAGGTCTGCTATGGAGTCTATGTCCTCATCCCTTTCCCCAGGGAGGCCAATCATAAAGTATAGTTTTATCAGACGCCATCCCAGCCTGAAGGCCTCCTTTACCCCTTTATAAAGGTCTTCATCCTTTATATCCTTGCTGATGATTTTTCTCAGCCTTTCGCTAGCGGCCTCAGGGGCTAAGGTAAGGCCAGACTTGCGTACGGAGCTTAGAAAAGGGGGCAGACGCTGGAGCATGTCCGATACCCTCAGAGAGGGTAGCGAGATGTTTACCTTCCTGGGATTAAATCTCCTCTGGAGTTGGAAGAGCAAGTCCTCAAGCCTCGGGTAGTCACTAATGGACAGGGCTGTCAGGGATATTTCCTCCTGACCTGTATTTTCATAACACCTCTCTGCCAGCTTTATAAGGGTCTCTACAGAGCGTAGTCTGGTGGGGCGTTTTAACATGCCAGCCTGACAAAAGCGGCAGCCCTGGGTGCATCCCCTCATCACCTCCAGGGTTATTCGGTCGTGCACTGTCTTTATAAAGGGCACTATCGGCCTTTCAGGAAAATAGGCCTTGTCCAGATTCTTCACCACGGCAGACCTCAAGACCTCAGGGGCCCAGGCCTCTTTTGGATGGATTCCTTTTATTGTACCCTCCGGGTGGTAACTTACCTGATAGAGGCCAGGGGCGTAGAAACTCCTTTGCCCTCTTACCAGGGAGATAACTTTCTCCTTTCTGGATAGGCCCTTTGTCTTGAGTTCTTTGAGGCGAGCGACCAGATAAGCCATGGTCTCTTCACCATCGCCCAGGAGGAAGATGTCAATAAAATCAGCCATGGGTTCAGGGGAAAGGGCCCCTGGCCCACCAGCGATTACAATAGGGTCTTCCTCACCTCTCTCCTCTCTGGTGAGAGGTATACCTGAGAGGTTCAGCATATTGAGGACGTTGGTATAGGACATCTCGTACTGGAGAGAAAAACCCACTACATCGAAGGCCCTTATGGGTGTAAAACTTTCCAGACTGTAGAGAGGCACCCCCTGGGCCCTCATAAGCCCTTCCATATCGGGCCACGGGGCAAAGACCCTTTCACAGGCCACCCCATCAATGGAGTTTACCAGGCCGTAGAGGAGCTGTATCCCCAGGTGGGACATGCCTACCTCATAAGTATCAGGGAACGCCAGGGCTACAGTAAGCCCTGTCTCTTTAGGGTCTTTTGTGATGGAATTCCATTCCTGCCCTATATATCTCCCAGGTGTCTCCACCAGGGGCAGGAGTTTCTCCGTAACTAGTTCCCTTAGCTCCTTCATATCTTTCTAAACCTCTGAGAAGTCGTTTTACCAGGATAGGCGGGGCTTTCTAGCACCGCTTAATGCGGCCCTGGAAAGGGCCGCCTATCCTCTTTGGTCTCCTTTTAAAATATCAAGAAAAGTCTTCTCTGGCCAGCACTACCTTACTTCTCAGGCCTACATTTATGATGAGGGAGAGGGCAATAAAGGAGGTTATTAAGGAGGAGCCGCCGTAACTCACGAAGGGCAAGTTAACCCCTGTGATAGGTACTACTCCTAAGGCCATGGCTATATTTATCAGTGCCTGGGAGGAAAACATGGCTACAAGTCCTACGAGTATTAATCGTCCCACGGGTTCCCTGGTCTTCCTGGCTATCCCCAGCGTCCCGGTAAGGAAGGTTAGGAAGAGGGCCAACACCAGTAGGGTACGCAGAAAGCCCCATTCCTCTGCTATCACAGGGAATATGAAATCTGTATGAGGTTCAGGTAGTATATTCAGTTGAGTCTGCACACCTTTGCCCCATCCTTGACCAAAGACGCCTCCAGAACCAATGGCGATAAGTGACTGGAACCTGTGATAAGCGGCCCCAAAGTCTTCTGCATCACTAGGCCATAAGAATCCAATAATCCTGGCCTTCTGGTAGTCCTTCAATAAAAAGAACCACAGTAGGGGCAGAGAGGCCAGGCCCATAGGTATTAAGGCCATGAGATGCACCATCCTTGCCCCGGTAATAAATACCATAGTAAAGAAAATAGGCAGAAGAATCAACCCTGTGCCCAGGTCTGGTTCCTTGAAGATGAGGGCCATAGGTAAAAGGGTGAAGGCCAGGGAAACCATCAGGATACGGAAGCTCTTATAGTTGTTTTTATACATCAAATATCTGGCCAGCGCAAGTACAAGGATTATCTTCATAAACTCAGCGGGTTGTATGGAAAAAAACCCCAGGTCAAACCACCTGCGACTGCCCCTGATAGAGCTACCCACAAAAAGGACCGCTATCAGGACCCCTATCCAGAGGATGTAGAGCCAGTAGGCATGCCTTACTATACGCAGATAATCATATCTAAGGAGGAGGAAGAAGAGCCCCATCCCCACGCCCATCCATATCAGTTGCCTGAAGGCAAGGGCCTTAGAGGAGGCACTCCAGACAAAAAAGAAGCTGATAGCCAGTAGCCCGCACACGGAGGAGAAGACCAGCCAGTCAAACCCCCTAAAAAATCTCTTATTGGACAATTTTACAACACCTCTGGGAAAGGCATATTTTTGTAAAACCTTGTCATGCTGAGCGAAGTAGCCGCACCCTTTATGGGTGCGTATAACGCAGGCTAAAGCCTGCGGCTACCCTTAACGCCTAAGGTCCACCTTGGCAGACTCTACCCAACTTCATGGACAGTGGACTCTGCCTAACTAAGAAATCAAAAATTGTAGTGGCAGAGCTTGCTCTGCCTAACTTCATGGTACAGCTATAGGGTGCGCCAAGACTCTACATTATTGCTCTCAGTTGAGATTGTATATCCGGACGGCATTCTCCCGGCCGATCTTCGCGGCGAGTACGGGAGGTAGCTGGTCAAGGATCCGCCACGTCTCCTCGAACGATTGGGGTGCCTGCCTCGACTGGCCAGGAATCCCGAAGAACTCGTCCGTTCCAATTACGAACCTGTCGGGAAACTCCTCGAAGAAGGCCCGCCACTCTGGGCGTATCTGCCACCCCTCGTCAACGATACGGTTCCGCATGGGGCTGCGGTCCATGGCGAACAGACGCTCCTCTACACGCAGGGCCAGATAGAGGTTGGGATGGGTCTGGAGAAGCCGCCTGAGGAGCTTGACCGTCATCTGTCCTGTGTTGTCCCAACCGATGTGCTGCCAGACAATCCTGGCCTTACGGTTGTGCGTGAGGAGGCGTTCTAGCCCGGGGATGTTCGCCCGAAGGGTCGAGGGATTGTTCCCGCTGAAGCCTGCGGGTATCGGCACATCGGTCGGCACTGCCTCCATGTGGAGGTCAATGGGGACGTCGTGGCGCGCCGCAATGTCAGCGAGGAGCAGGAACAACGGGTGGTCGGGCGAGGTCTCCTCGAAGGGATGATTGGCCTTGAATGAGAGATGAAGCGCTGTCATTTCTCCGAAGGCCTTGATGCCGAGGCGGACGAGCCGCTCGGCCTCTGCTTCGAACCTGGCCTGTATCTCCTCCGTCACCGCCGACTCATTACATTCGTGTATCATCGGGTTGAGGACATCTCCCCCCGCAGCGACGAGGAAACGGTCCGGATGGCGGCTTGCGACCCCTAGGAGATTCTGTACCTCGTTGAGGTCAACGTTGTCACGGCTCCGCGGCGGTGGCATGATGAACGCCTTGGCCACACCGTACTGGTCCATGTGGTCGAGAAGGTTCTGCGCCGCAGCCTCGTAGTCCGTGTCCCCTCTGCCACCTGCCTGACCACCCCCTGGCGGCCTGCGGCCTCCCGGTGGCTTGCGGCCTAGGGGTGGTTTTGGCCGGGCTTGCTCGGAGTGCCCTGGGACGATGCCTGGCCCTAGGCCTCCCCACAGATGCGTGTGCACGTCGATGTAGCCAGGTGTATCAGATGATTTTGTTTCAGCAAGGGTGGCATGTTGACCCACAACCACACACACAAGAAGCAATAACGAGGTGAGGACCAGGGTTTGATAAGAAGCCTCTTGTTTCATATTACGCCCTCTTTTCCATCTCGTGCGTGTAGTGGTTGAGTTGT
>JAUQZZ010000069.1 GCA_030586765.1 Candidatus Brocadiales bacterium
CCCCACCATATACCATCTTTTCAGGAGAAAAGACTTCTAACTTAAAGGTCCTTTCTGACATGGTTAATCCCGTGGGGTTAGCTGCTTTGCTTTTTCTATAACATCTTCTATTCCACCTATCATATAAAAGGCCTGCTCTGGTAGTTGGTCATGTCTCCCTTCCACCACTTCTTTGAAACTCTTAACTGTTTCATGGAGGGGAACGTATTTGCCTTTTGTTCCTGTAAACTGCTCTGCAACAAAGAAGGGCTGTGACAGGAACTTTTGTATGCGACGAGCTCTGGCTACAATTACTTTGTCCTCCTCCGTGAGCTCTTCTATACCCAGGATAGCAATGAAGTCCTGGAGGTCCTTATATCTCTGGAGAATCCTCTGCACCTCCCTGGCTACCTGATAGTGCTCCTCCCCGACAATCTTTGGGTCGAGGATTCTGGAGGTGGAACGCAAGGGGTCAACAGCAGGGTATATCCCCAGCTCAGCAATCTGTCGGGAGAGCCATATGGTGGAATCCAGATGGGGGAAGGTGGCTACAGGTGCCGGGTCAGTGAAGTCGTCCGCAGGGACATAAATGGCCTGCATAGAGGTTATGGAACCCCTCTTGGTGGAGGTGATTCTTTCCTGGAGGTCTCCCATCTCAGTGGCAAGGGTTGGCTGGTAGCCCACGGCAGAGGGCATTCGGCCCAGGAGTGCCGAGACCTCGGAGCCTGCCTGTACGAAGCGAAAGATATTATCAATAAAGAGGAGTACATCCTGTCCCTCTATGTCCCTAAAATACTCAGCCATAGTAAGGGCTGTGAGACCTATCCTTAGTCTTGCCCCTGGGGGTTCATTCATCTGGCCGAAGACCAGGACAGTCTTATCCAGTACGCCTGATTCCTTCATCTCTAGCCAGAGGTCGTTTCCTTCCCTGGTCCTTTCTCCTACTCCAGCGAAGGTAGAGTATCCACCATGCTCCGTGGCAATACTTCTAATCAGCTCCATGATGAGGACTGTCTTACCTACCCCTGCACCCCCGAACATACCCACTTTTCCACCCCTGGCAAAGGGTGCCAGGAGGTCCACTACCTTCAAACCTGTCTCGAAGACAGTGGTAGTTGTCTCCCTTTCATCGTAGGAAGGGGGAAGGCGGTGGATGGAATGCCGCTCCTCAGCTTTTACCTCGCCCAGGTTATCAATAGGTTCTCCAAGCAGGTTGAATATCCTTCCCAGAACTGCTTTTCCCACGGGGACTGCGATGGGTTTGCCGGTATCCTCCGCCTTCATTCCACGGACCAGCCCATCAGTGGAAGCCAGGGCCACGCACCTTACAGTATCATTGCCCAGGTGTTGAGCAACTTCCACCACCAGGTCTATTCCCCTTTCAGGGTCTTTTATCTTTATCGCATTGCGGATGGCTGGAAGGCTTCCCGGGGCGAACCTTACATCCACTACAGGGCCTATTATCTGAACTACAGTACCAATATTCAATTCTCTTACCCTCCTTGTAAATCCTTTTGGGGTTACCGCAGCAAGGCCTCTGCTCCGGAGACCACCTCTAGAAGTTCCTTAGTAATGACCTCCTGCCTGGCCTTATTATAAGAGCGGGTTAGGTCATTTATTATCTCTTCTGCGTTTTCTGAGGCAGCTATCATAGCCACTCTCCTGGCGGCATATTCAGAGGCTAAAGATTCCCATAGGGCCTGGCGAATGCAGGACTCCAGGTATTTGGGAAAGAGCCTGGAAAATATCTCCTCGGCGTAGGGTTCAAAGATGTAATCAACCCTATATGCCCCTTTTTCGGGTGTCTCCTTGGGCTCTATAGGAAGGAGCTTTATACCCGTGGGTATGCACTTCATTACTGTGGCAAACTTGGTAAAGAATAGATGGAGCTCTTGATAGGCTCCCTGTTCAAAGTCTGTAATCAATTGCCTTGTTAACTCAGTTATATGAGCTGTACCCAGTCTCTCTACGGCCTCAGGAAAATATTTTTCAATCTGATGTCTTCTTTTCTGAAAAAAGAGAAAGCCCTTTTTACCCATTATAATAGGCCTGATTTCTTTGTGGGAATTTTCTTTTAAGAATCTTAGCACATGCTGTAATATGTTAGTGTTGTAAGCACCGCATAGCCCCTTATCAGAGGTTATTACCAATATCCTGATTGTCTTGACGTCCCTTTCTTTGAGGAGGTAATGGGTCTTTCCCATGGCGTTAGCGGCCAGGAAGTTTAGAAGTTGCCCTATCTTTTCGTGATAGGGCCGTGCAGCTAGAACCCTGGCCTCGGCCTTTTTTAGCCTATTTGCAGCTACCATCTCCATGGCCCTGGTTATTTGCTGGATATTAGTAATGCCTTTTATCCTTTGTTTTATCTCCCGTGTGCTTAACACCCCTGTTATCTCCCGAATTCCTTCTTGAATTCCTCGATGGCCCGTTTCAACCTGTGAGTGATATCATCGTCTAATTTCTTCTTTTCCTTGATTTCCTGTCCTATTGCTGGATGTTTTTCCCTCATGAATTTGAGGAAATTATTTTCAAATTCCTTAATCTTTTCGACAGGGATGTCATCCAGGTAGCCGTTTACTCCCACGAAGATAGTCATTATCTGCTCTTCCACAGGAGCTGGGAGATATTGAGGTTGTTTCAGTATCTCCACCAGCCTTTCTCCCCTGGACAACTGTTCTTGTGTGATCTTGTCCAGCTCAGAGCCAAACTGTGCAAAGGCAGCCAGTTCCCTGTACTGGGCCAGGGTGAGTCTTAACATGCCTGCGACCTTTTTCATGGCTGGTATCTGGGCATTACCTCCTACCCTGGATACGGAGAGTCCTACGTGAATGGCAGGCCTGACCCCCGAGTAGAAGAGGTTGCTTTCCAGATAGATTTGACCGTCGGTGATAGAGATTACGTTGGTGGGGATATAAGCGGAGTAATCCCCGGCCTGGGTTTCTACCACAGGGAGGGCAGTCAAGGAGCCTCCTCCCAGTTTTTCGTTGAGTTTAGCTGCCCTTTCCAGGAGTCGGGAGTGGAGGTTGAAGATATCTCCAGGGAAGGCCTCACGGCCCGGTGGCCGCCTGAGAAGGAGGGACACCTGCCGGTAGGCTAAGGCGTGTTTGTAAAGGTCGTCGTACATTACCACTGCGTGCTTGCCTTTATCCCTGAAATATTCCCCCATGGTGCAGCCAGCATAAGGGGCAATGTACTGGAGGGGTGCAGGGTCGCTGGCAGAGGCTACCACTACCGTGGTGTAATCCATGGCCTTGTGCTCTTCTAAGGTCCTGACCAAATCTGCTATTGTGGAGAGCTTCTGACCAATAGCCACATAGATGCAATAAACGCCTGAGTCTTTTTGGTTAATAATGGTGTCTACCAGGATGGCAGTCTTACCTGTCTGTCTATCGCCAATGATTAATTCCCGCTGGCCACGGCCTATGGGTATCATGGAGTCAATGGCCTTAATCCCGGTTTGTAGGGGTTCCTTGACAGGCAGTCTCTCCACCACATTGGGTGCGCGTCCCTCGATGGGTCGGAAGGCCTCGGAAACTATCGCGCCCTTACCGTCCAGGGGCTGTCCTAAGGCATTGACTACCCTTCCTAGCAGACCTTCCCCTACAGGGACTTGAACGATCCTGCCAGTGGTCTTTACTGTATCTCCCTCTTTTATATCTTTATCCGATCCCAGTAAGATGGCTCCTACGTTGTCTTCCTCCAGGTTCAGGGCAATCCCGTAGACACCATCGGAGAATTCAAGGAGTTCCCCGGACATACAGTCATCCAGACCGTAGACCCTTGCCACACCGTCACCCACCTGGAGTACCGTGCCCACGGTCTCCATCTGGAGTTTTTCTTCGTAACCTTCTATTTCCTTCTTGATAATAGAGGCAATCTCATCAGGTCTTAAAACCATAGTGATTTACTCCTGACAAAAGTAAGAGCCTAGAAAACTTAATTTGAACATATCAACGCCCATATAAGGTTGTGTCTGCTATGGATTGTGTAAATTTTATCTGCCTAAGGCGGATTGATTAGGGCTAAGCCACCCTCACTTCCACGAGCCTTCTTCTCAGGTTCTTCAGGCGACTGGCGATACTTCCATCAATTATCTTATTACCCATTCTGACAATTACTCCACCAAGGATTTTAGGGTTAATCTCGGTGCTTGTCTCTACCTTCTTTTCAGAGAGCCTTTCCAGTGCCTGTTTAAGCCTGCTCAGCTGGGGTTCTGATAGAGGGGTAGCTGTCTGTATAGTAGCACGCATAATACCCCCTACAAGGTCTGCAATTGATTTATATTCATACATAATACGTTCTAATACCTTTTCCCGCCTTTTGTCTATAATTAGACGAAGGAAGTTACCAACCAAATGGCTTATATGGGGTGCTAGGATACTATCTACTAATTGTGTCTTTCTTTCCCGAGGTATTGCAGGGTGAAAGAGGACTTTTCTCAACTCATGGTTTTCTCTGAGGAGTTCGACCACCTTTTCCAGGTCTTGGGTAGTCTGTTGGAAGGCGTTCTTGGCCTTGGCAATCTCAAACAAGGCCTGGACATACCCCAGGGTTACGGTCTTTTCTTTCACCGCAGGCCCTCTATCTCGTTAATAAGCTCATCTACCAATCTTTCGGCCGTCTCTTGTTTCAATGATTGTTGGATTAACCTTTGTGAGGTCAGCATTGATAGATTTACCACTTGGTCTCTAATCTCTGCCACGGCCTTCTTCCTCTCCAGTTCTATGGTCTCCTGGGCCTTGAGTTTTATCACCTCAGCCTCTTGCCTGGTCTTTTCGATGATTTCTGCGCCGATTTTTTTTGCCTCCTGGACGGCCTGGTTGAGTTTCCTTTCAGCTTCTTCCTCTGCCTCGGCCAGTCTCTTCTCATAATCCCTTTTTAGCCTGGTCGCCTCTGTCCTGTCCTTTTCGGCATGGGCGTAAGTGCTCTGGATTTCTTCCTTCCTGGCCTGGAGTAAGGCAAGAATCTTGCCGAAAAGAAATCTCTTTAGCAGATACAGGAGGATTAAGAAGCCAATAGCCTGAATAATTACTAACCTGAAATCAACACCTAAGGCTCGTAAGAATTCCAAGGGTATCCTCCTTATTTAACGCCTTGCTTGGCCAACTCCAGGAGTACCTCTGGGGCCGGCAGTTTTCCCAGGCAAATAAAGGATATCACCAGGGAGTAGATAGTTAAGGATTCGATAAAGGCCAAGCCGATAAACATAAACAACTGAAAGCGGCTTGCCATTTCGGGTTGTCTTGCCATGGCGTTTAGAAAGCCTGCTACCGTTAACCCCATGCCAACACCACACCCTCCTGCTGCTATAGCTACAAAGGCAATGGCTAATACTACTCCAGCATAATAGACCATTCTAGCACCTCCCTCCTATTCATGTTCATGGTTTTCATGAGAACCTATAGCACTTGAGATATAGACGCAAGTAAGGATAGCAAAGATTGCCGCCTGAAGGGTAGCACATAAGACATCCAGAAGTACCATGGGAAGCTGAACAGGGATAGGGATAAACCCCAAGAGCATGGGAGAAAATCCTACAAATATGGCCAGGATGGCGTGTTCTCCTGTCAGGTTCCCGAAGAGACGCACAGAAAGGGATAAAGGTCTAGCTATGAGTTCCTGCATCATATGTAAGGGAAACATGAGGGGCGCCATCCATCTCGGTTCACCCAGTAAATGCTTAAAATAACCCACGGGACCGTTGCTTTTAAGTCCATGATAGTGGGTGAGGAAAAAGACAATCAAGGTTAATGCCAGGGGGATATTATAATCGGTGGTGGGGGAGCGCAGAAGAGGCACCTGGCCTATCATATTCATTACCCATATGTAGATGAACAGAGTGCCTATGAGAGGTACGAAGGCCGCACCTCTCCGCCCCATCTGGGAATTAACAAAGTCGTTCAAGACCTCTACTATTAGCTCTAATAAGGCTTGTAAGGAACCTGGCACCTTTTTTAGGTCTCGGGTAACCCTATAACAGAAAATGACCAGGAAGGCGATTATCAGTCCAGACATTATGTAGGGAAGCCACTGGTGCGCTGTGAGACTGAAGAAAGTGCGCTCCTTATCTATAGGCAATAGGTCTAAAAAAGAAGGAAGCTCTGGAATACTCTGATGTACGCCACTGGGTTCAGCCATCTCTCGTTACCTCTTCAAGCTTGGCCTTCAGAAGGCACTTTAATCCATTTGTTTAAGAAATCAACCAGGAGCATGCTCATAAACGTAAAGAAGATTACTAACTGGACTACGCTGATGCCAAGAATAAAAGCTAGGGGATGAACCTCTAAATGGCGGAAGATAATATAAAGGAAAACCGCCAGGGTCATGTATTTTAAGAAACTGAATAAGAAGAAAAATTGCCTCTTATCCCTTCCTCCGGCGGGAAATAGGAAGATTATAGTCCACCACAAAGCCCGGCAGAAAACTAGACTGATGGCCACCCCAAGGCCCAGGCTAAGGGCGAGATGGAAATACCCAAAAGATAGTAAACCCAGGCTCAGTATTACCCCAAGAAATAAGGAGGTGTTAAACACCCTGTCCACAAAGCCAGAATCCAGGAGTAACGGGGCGTCGGTTTTCTTTAGTTCTTTCATCATTTTAATTCAAGGTTTTTTATTCTCGGCCGTTAAATTCTTTATCACCTTATAAAACTCCAAAAAGCCCGCCGCTATTCCCATTAGTGAAAAGACGAGCATCAGTTTGGGCGCTGTACCAAAACGAGAGTCTAGATAGCTTCCCACAAGGTAGCCACCCACAGTGGCACCTACCATGAAGAAGGCCAGACTCATTGCCCTTCCTAAGACATAGAAGGTCTTCCCTTTATTATTATTTGAGTTCACCCCTTCCTCACAACCCAAGGTATGCCGTTATTTCCCCATCTCTTCCTGGGGGGAGCGGAATATATTAATCGCCCTCATAATGTTCCAGTTTATTCTGGTTACACACTCTAGGATATTTATATATAATGGGGAGGCCTTAGGCATACAAACCCCAGCGATAAGTCTATCTTCATGTTCGATGGCATAACTGTCGGCAATCTGATTGAGGTAAACCCCCTTTTCTAATATATGATTCATTAGCAAGGGGTTCCTGGTCAGGAAGAAGTCACCCGCATTCTTAAGGACTTCACGGGTATTTTCGAAGAGGAATTTCAATTCTCCTACTGCCTTGTCGCTGAAAAGGACATTCTCGTTTACCTTGTTCCTCACGTGAGGAATCATGCCCTTTAAGGCCTCTCCAACCCCTTGGAGGTGAGTTAACGATGCAACGAGTGCCTTTAGTTGTTCTTTGTCTTCCACCCCTACAGTAGAGGACTGAACCAGAAGCCCTGTTAATCTCTTCTCCTCGCCGTGGATATCCTCTCCAAGTTTTTCAGCCTGTTCTATCTTATTTTTGCTGTGATGTACAAAGCCATCTATAGTAAGGTCTAACATTCTTTCGGCCTTATGGCACATACCGCTAAGCCCTTCTGTAATAACCTTGATTTTCTTTACTTCTTGGTTCTCTTCCATAAAACCATTAAACCATTAAAACCTTAAACTTCAATGTCCCTGGAGGCCCCTCATTACTTCGCTGCTGGCCTCGATAGTAGCCTCTATGTCGTCGTCACCGTGGGCCGTGGAGACGAAGGCCGCCTCGAACTGGGAGGGGGCCATGTATATACCCCTTTCCAGCATCCCACGGAAGTATTTTGCATAAAGTTTCGTGTCAGAAGTTCTTGCGGTGTCGTAATCAGTAACCTCTCTGCTAGTAAAGAAGGTGCAGAGCATAGAGCCTACCCTTGTATGGAAGGTCTTTACCCTGGCAGACCTTTCTAGTCCCTCTGAAAGTCTTTGTGATCTCTCTTCCAGTTTCGCATACAGGGATTTGTCTTTTAGTTTTTCTAAGGTAGCTATGCCTGCACTCATGGCCACAGGGTTGCCTGCAAGGGTACCTGCTTGATACACAGGGCCCACTGGGGCCACATGGTCCATTATCTCTGCCTTGCCCCCGTAGGCACCCACAGGGAGTCCTCCTCCAATTATCTTTCCCAGGGTGGTGAGGTCTGGCTCAATTCCGTATAGTCCTTGGGCGCCACCAGGGGAGATACGGAAGCCTGTCATGACTTCATCAAAGATAAGCACTATCCCGTACCTTTTCGTTATCTCTCGTAATTTTTCAAGATAGCCAGGTCTAGGTGGAACCACCCCCATGTTGCCTGCTACAGGCTCAAGGATTATACAAGCAACCTCTTTCCCTTTTTCCTTACAGAAATTTTCCACTGCCTCAATGTTATTATAGGGAAGACTGATAGTAGTGTTTGTGTACCCTTGGGGGATACCTGGACTGGTGGGAACGCCCAGGGTGGTAGCCCCTGAACCTGCCTTGATTAGTAGCCCATCCACATGTCCGTGGTAGCAGCCATCGAACTTTATGACTAGTTCCCTTTTAGTGTAGGCCCTGGCAAGGCGAATGGCGCTCATGGTGGCCTCGGTGCCGGAGTTGACCATCCTCAGCTTTTCTATAGAGGGCATGGCCTCTTTTATCAAGCTGGCCAGTTGGGTCTCTAGCTCTGTGGGTGCACCGAAGCTGGTACCCCTTTTCACCGCCTCCTGTATCTTCTTTATTACATGAGGATGGGCATGGCCAAGGATAAGGGGCCCCCAGGAACATACATAGTCTATATATTCATTACCGTCTATGTCTTTTATGCGGCAACCAGAGGCTGAATGTATAAAGAGTGGATAACCCCCCACAGGGCCAAAGGCCCTCACGGGGCTATTTACTCCACCAGGGATGTGCCTTTGCGCCTCCTTGAAGGCCTTTTCAGACCTGGTGGTGGTAAGCTTCTTTGTTGCGACGCCCAAAGTAGTAATCTCCACGGGTAGGATGTAAAAAAGTTATGATACAAAATTAACAGTTTTTGTCAAGGATTTTTACGTTAAGGACTTATAAAGGAATGGATTGTGTGGGATAGAAGGGGTGATAATGCGCCGTAAACCGCAGGGCTTACAGAACCTTCTGTTAGATTGGTTATATACGGTATGGAGGCGAGGATAGGTACCCCAGAGTGTCTCTCTATCTCGGCCTTGTTGAGTCCTTGCATCCCTGGTTCTTCACCACCGGGGCTAGTATTATTTAGCACTACCCCTTTGATAGTGAGTCTGCGCCTCCTGGCAGCCTCTATGGTAAGGAGGGTATGGTTGATAGTTCCCAGGGAGGGCCTGCTAACAATTAGCAGTGGCAGGCCCATCCTTCGTGCCATATCTGCTACATAGAAATCCTTCATGATGGGGACCAGCAGACCACCTATGCCCTCCACTACAAGGAACTCATGCATCTTCCTGAGGGACTTGAAGGCCGTCCATATCCTATCTGGTTCTATAGGCTGCCCATCTAACTGGGCGGCCACCATGGGAGCAAGGGGGGATGGGAGGCAGATGGGATTTACCAGTTGATAAGGGTCCTGAGACCCCACGGCCTTCATTAATAGTTGTGCATCCTCAGAGATGAATCCCTGGGTGCCCCTTTTAGCGCCTGTAGCTACAGGCTTCATGACGCCCACATCCAGTCCCTGGTTCTTTAATAGATAGGCCAGTGCAGAGGCCACCAGGGTCTTCCCTACCCCTGTGTCAGTGGCCGTGACGAAGATGCCTCTTTTCATAATTGAGATAGATGAAAATCTCTGAAAGATTCAAAAAGTTGTAATGCAGGTCACACAAGAGTAGGACGGGCATCTTGCCCGTCTAGAGCGGGCGAGACGCCCGCTCTACCAAGTTTAACGGGATGCGGTAGTGACCTTTATGGATTGATAGGTGATATCCAGGAGTCTTCCTAGTTCC
>JAUQZZ010000070.1 GCA_030586765.1 Candidatus Brocadiales bacterium
GTGACAGAGACCCTCAGCCGTGTTATCTTTCTCTGAAACCTGTCTATCATAATTTCTGTAGTGCAGGGCTTTAGCCCTGCCTGGTAAGAAAGAGACGGAGGGCCATGAAGGTTCGCCATAGGCATCCTTACCCTGAACACCGTTTCAGGGGACGGAATGCCATAGGCGAATCCGCCTTCGGCGTGACCCTCCCTACAAAGACACGGAGGCCCATAAAGGGCCTCCCTACTTTCTGCGCCACCCAAGAGTGTAATCAAGGGTGGCCATGGGGCATCCCCCTCTCCTTCTTGACAGGGGCAGGGAGGCCCTCGGGTACGAACTTATACACCCAGACATGTGCCTCATCGCTCTTGAACACGGGCGTTAAATACCTGAGCTCCTGGCCACCCCCGGTACTCAGAGGCAGTAGCCTCAGCAGGAGCGCATCCTTCATCCCTGAGTCCATTTCGTCCTCCAGATACCAGAGGGTGTAATAATTCTCATATATCTGTGCATAGTAAGAACTTATGTTCCTTAATTTTATCCAGGAGTTTATCAATGCTATATCCCCACCCGTGGTTGTGGTCACCTTGCCTATATCCTTGGAGCGCACCTTCAGGTCTCCACCGCAGAGGCGGTTCATATCTTCTATCTCTGGAAACTCCTCTGCACTCACTAAGATGTAGAGGGGCCGGCCCTGGGGGTTATATTTACTTATTATATCTAAAAATTGCTGTTCAGGGGAACAAAAAATCCTCGCCACATCCCTCAACTTCTGGTCCTCTTCCAGGCCCTCTCTCTCTCTGAGCCACTTGAGTTCATACTGGCGGGTAGCCCTCTTGTTAACCTCTCCAGGTACAGGGAGATTCTCAACGAGTTCCCTTGAGGGTCCAGAAAGAACGGTCTCTCTGCCGGAAAAGAGCTGCACCCTCTTAGAGTGGTGCCACCAGCAGAGGACCAGGGCGTCCTCCTCGGTATTCCTCTTCAAGAAGTCATAAGCCTTTATCCAGGAGGGTGAGACAAAAGAGAGCCTTTTGCCCTGGGGCAGGAGTTCATAGTCTACATAGTACAAGAGGACCTCGTAGGGCTCCCCCTGCCAGCGATACTTGCCTCTGTACTCTGTTGCCAGCACCGTGCCAGGGGCTAAGGTCTTAGAACTGTCTCCCCTCTGGAGGGTAAGGGTAAGGTTTAACCTCTTTTCGTACTTGACTATCTTTTCTATGGGGAGGACAGAGTTGGGAAGGAGGGCCAGGGTAAAATCCTTAGGGTCATATTCCTCCGTCTTGATGTATTGGTACATACTCTCATGGGATTGAGGAAGGCCGGTGCTAGGCCACCCCAGGATAGCCGAGAAAAATATAAAGAGCCCTATAATCTTTTTCATAGTCATGGTCACCTCGGGGTATCGCAGGGCTTAAGCCCTGCGGCACCCATTATGGTGGTCGAGTCATGCCAGAGGCAAATCCGCCTCTGGCGGACTTGCTCGACTGTTCAAATTTTAAGTAGCCGCACCCTTTATGGGTGCGTATAACGCAGGCTAAAGCCTGCGGCTACCCTTAACGGATGATTAGACTACTTTTTCAAAGGCAGATAAGGCATCGTTGTCTGCCCTGCAACTTAAGCTCTAGTTCTCCTGTATGTTATACCTCTTTATCTTCTTATAAAGGGTCTCCCTGTGGATACCCAGCAGGCGTGCGGCCTCGTTTTTATTGCCCTTCGCCAGCTTCAGTACATCACTTATATGCCTGCTCTCTACAGACTCTAAGCTCAGGTCGCTGGGGAGGGTTTCTGGAGCAGATTCCGCATAACCCTTCTGCACATTGGGAGGCAGGTGGCATGGCCTTATCTCCCCTGCCTCTGAAAAGATAACTGCCCTTTCCATGACATTGGCCAACTCTCTGACATTGCCAGGCCAGGGATAGGATAGTATAAGCCCCATGGCCTCCTGGGTCACCTTAGGTACCTTCTTGCTCATCTGGGTGGCAAACTTCTCCAGGAAGTGCCCTACCAGTATGGGTATGTCCTGGCTCCTCTCCACCAGGGGAGGGAGAGTGATGATAACGGTATTAAGGCGGTAAAAGAGGTCGTTGCGAAAGCGCTTCTCCTGCATGAGCTTAGAAAGATTTTGGTTTGTTGCAGCAATGAACCGAGTATCCACCCTTATGACCTCGTTGCCCCCCAACCTCTCGAACTCCCCCTGCTCTAGTACCCTGAGGAGTTTTGCCTGCATGGGCAGGGGCATATCGCCTATCTCATCGAGGAAGAGGGTACCACCATTGGCTACCTCAAACTTCCCCTTCTTCTGTTTATCAGCTCCAGTAAAGGCCCCTTTTTCGTATCCGAAGAGCTCACTCTCAAGGAGGTTTTCTGGAAAGGCTGCGCAGTTTATCTTAACGTAGGGCCTTGCACAGCGTCGGCTGGAGTAGTGGACGGCATCGGCCACCATCTCCTTGCCAGTACCGCTCTGCCCTACAATAAGCACAGTAGAGTCTGAAGGGGCTACTTTTTCTATGGTCTCTACCACGTCCTTTATTTGTTTAGACTTACCAATAATATTTTTGTACCCGTGCTCCTCCTGAAGCTGACTCTCCAGAAAGTGGGCCTCCCGGGCAACGGCCCTGAGCTGGACTATCTTCCCTATGTTCATGAGCACTTCGTCTATGTCCAGGGGTTTAAGGATATAGTCGTAGGCCCCCAGTTTCATAGACCTTTTGGCCGTCTCTATGGTGCCGTAGGCGGTCATGACTATCACCTCCATCCCCTGGTGTTGGGCCTTGAGCTTCTCCAGGAGTTCTACCCCGTTCATCTGGGGCATCCTTATATCCAGAAGGGCGACATCGAAGCTGTCCTTCTGTAGTATCTGGAGGGCTGAGGGACCGTCCCTGGCCACTGCCACCTCATAGCCGTTCTTTTTGAGGATATCGCTCAGGGCCTTCAGGAGATTAACCTCGTCATCAACCACCAGTATTTTAGCCTTCTCTACCATCTTTATTTCCTTCTTTGTAAGGGAGGAGGAGAGTAAAGGTGGAGCCTTTGCCCTCCGAGGACTCCACTTTTATGGAACCCTGGGCCCTTCTAACAGCAGAGTGAACCGAATAGAGGCCCAGACCAGTACCCCTACCGGTCTCCTTAGTGGTGTAAAAGGGGAGGAATATACGCTTAAGCTCTTTTTTTGGTATGCCGCAGCCTGTGTCGCTGATGAAGACCTTCACCTGGGCATCAGAATCCCTCTGGGTAGCAATCCTCAGTGTGCCTCCACTGGGCATGGCATCCCTGGCATTGAGGATGAGATTTAATAGGGCCTGTTTCATGTCATCGGCATTCAGGTGCAATGGGAGAAGGGGATGGAAATCCTTCACCACCTTTATGTTATTTACCTGGAGTTCTTTTCCAACCAGGGAAAGGGTGTCCTCGATGAGGGTATTCAGGTCACACTCCTCTAGCGCGCTCTTTGCCCTTCGGGAGAAGCCCAAGAGTTGATTTATAATCCTCTGACAGCGGTTTATCTCTTCCTGGATTATCCTCAGGTGCTCCTTGACGTTCTTATCCTCATTGGTCAGGACATCCTTTAAATAGTAGATGGAACTGCCGATGACGGTGAGGGGGTTCCTAATCTCGTGGGCAACACCAGCAGCCAACTGTCCTATGGCGGCCATCTTTTCTGATTGAAAGAGTTCCATCTGAAGGCGCTTGTGTTCCGCAATATCCCTGAAGGCGGCCACCAGGGCCAGGGGCTGACCCCTCTCATCCCTTACCAGGGAGGTGAAGAGATATACAGGATATTCCTCCTTGTTCCTCTTCCTAAAAAGGAGTTCCCCCTGCCACTCCCCTAGAGCAAAGGTTTTATCCAGGACATCCTTTTTCCAGTCCCTGGGGCTGTGGGAAGAGCCCAGGAGAGAGATATCCTCCCCCAGTGCCTCTTCCTGGGTGTAACCAGAAACCCTCTCAAAGGCCTCATTCACAAAGGATATCCTCCCCTCCATATCTGCTATGGCCACGCATTCTCCTATACTCCTGACGGTGTGGGCCAGGCGAAGGATCTCCTCCTCGGTCTTCTTCCTCTCCGTGATATCCCTGACAAAACTCCTGGCATAAATAAACCTGCCACTAATGGGGTCACGGAGCCCTGTGCTGTCCATTTCCACCATCATCCTTTCACCGCTCTTTGTGAGGAAGACACACTCTGCCCTGTCATGCCCTGCATCTACCACCCTCTGAAGATGGGCCAGGGCCTCCTGCTGGTGTTCCCTGGGGACGATATCTACAAGCCTCATCTCAAGCATCTCTTCCGGGCTATAGCCCAGATGTTCCAGCTCGGTCTTGTTGGCGTTGAGGAATCGCCCCTGGGCATCTAGTTTATGAATCATCTCAGGGGCGTTCTCAATGAGGTCGCGGTACTTCTCCTCTGAGTCGCGTATCTTGCAGAAGAGGTTGGAATTCTCAATAGATATGGCTAGTTGAGGCGCCACCTGCATGAGGAGTTCTATGTGCTCTTCTCTAAAATTGTCCATCTTCTTACTGCCAAAGTTAATGGCCCCCATAATCCTGCCCTTATACTCCAGGGGAACATTCACACGGGACTTGATTCCCTCAGCATAAAGGAGGTGGTCTGTAGAAAACAGCCCCTTAGAGATGTCCCTGGTAATAATAGGCTTGCCACTTTTTATCACCGCCTCTGTGGCGCTACCACTGCTGGAGAAGGTAGTCCCTTCGGAGAGCCGGCTGGACGAGGAGTCCTTGGTTAAGACAATATACTCCAGGATGTGGCCTTCCTCTACCTGGAGGGTAATGCTGGTGCGGTCAAAATCTATAAGCTTGCCCAGCTCTACGCTCACCGCTTTATATACCTCCTTAAGCTCCAGGCTTGAGGCAATGATTCTGCTTACATTGTTAACCACATCCTTTTCCCGCTCCCGCCTCTTCTTCTCTGTCACATCCCTGACGGTCCCCTCGTATCCAATAATATTGCCCTTCTCATCGAGCCTCAAGCTGCAGGTCATCAGGGCCACGAGCCTACTGCCATCCTTTCTTTTTAATTCCAGCTCAAAGTCCTTTATAAAACCTGTACTGGTCATGGCCTCCTGGAAGGTCTGCCTGACCTGGGGATTCACATAGAAGGTGCTGACAAAATCCTTGTTCAGGATTTCTTCCTTGGCGGGGTAGCCAAAGAGTTCTACTCCTGCCTGATTAATATCCAGGAACCTATCTTCCTTGTCACAGATAAAGACAGCGTCCTTGGTGGACTCAAAGAGGCTTCTGTATCTCTCCTCCGTAGCCTTTAGAGCCTGGGTTCTCTCCTCTACCATCTTCTCTAAGGCAGAGGTGTAGTGCTGGAGTTCTTTTTCCAGGAGCTTCTGTTGGGTAACATCCTTAGAGATGGCCACAAAGCCTATGGGATTGCCAAGCTCGTCTTTCCTGAGGGTAATGGTTAAGTGGGCAGGGAATAGCTCTCCTGACCTCCTCTTGCCCATTATCCCTGCCTCGAATCTGCCTGTCTTTTCAGTGAGAGAAAGGGCCTGCTCCAGCCCACCCTCCACTTCACTATCAAAGAGGGCCTGGAGGCCCAACCTTCCCACCACCTCTTCGGGCTCGTAGCCATACATCCTCCTGGCCCCTTCGTTAAAGGCCTGAACCTTCCCCTTAAGGTCCATAGCCATAATGGAATATTCTGTAGAGCTCAGGAGGATACTGTTGAGGAAGTTAGTGGTTTCCTCTAGTCTGGTAGTCTTGTCCTTTATGGCCTCGACCATCTGGTTAAAGGACTGGGCCATCTCTCCTACCTCATCGCTGGAACTCACGGGAATCTGGTATCCCCATTCGCCTTGCCTT
Organism: Candidatus Brocadiales bacterium; assembly: GCA_030586765.1. Lineage (GTDB taxonomy): Bacteria > Planctomycetota > Brocadiia > Brocadiales > Bathyanammoxibiaceae > JAUQZZ01. The sequence continues at coordinate 5,809 of JAUQZZ010000070.1, forward strand.
ATCAGCCTCATACCCTGGCTTGTCTTTTTTATCGGCACGTACACGAAGACCACCATGAGATAACTAGAGACCCCTATTACCACAATGCCTGCACCCAGAAAGGCAAATTGAAGTATGTGAAACCTGCGGAGTTCTTTAATAGATTTATTCTGAAGGAGGCTCCCCATATCTCGCATATGGGAGGCATATCGGTCCACGTCTTCACGAAAACGGAGGAGAGACAGGTAGCCTTCTTCCCCAGGGCGAGCCGAGAGGACCTGACCCAGGGAGAGCTTCACAGTGTTTAAGTAGGAAATGATGTACCTGTTCCAGAGCCACCACTCATCAGTGTAAGTGTTGGGCAGGCCAGGCGTCTCAGGGTGCTTTACCCCTCTGAGGCCCAGGGACTTATCTCCATCCCTCAGGCCGTAAATCAGCTTCCTCACCGCTTCCTCTTCCTGGTATATCTCCTTGCGGGTCTGGACCTTAGCAGCTCCTTCCTCGTGGAGATGTCTTTCCACCAGCAGTGGAATCTTAGAGAGGCGGTCGTGTCCGGCACGGATATGGCCTATGGCCCGAATGTTACCCTGAAGATAGTGTGTAGAATATACCCCCAGGCCGATGGTACCCCCGCAGGTCAAAAAGATGATGGAAAGGATGAGGGAGAGCTTGAGGAGGAACCTAGAGGGTTTTTTGAATCTCAATTTTTTCATTTAGGTTTGGGTTGTCAGTCTACCGCAAAGATTGGCGGATGTGCCTCTGGCACCACAGAGACTCGCCTTCAGCAGGCCTAAGAGTCTGCGTTACGAGGACTTTTAAAAATCGCCTTTTTCGTCCAGGTTATTATTAATAAAATCATAACACAACCCCCTAAAGGGGTGCAAGAGTAAAAGGTTGCCTTAAGACATAGACCCTATACGTTTTTTCGTGCTGTTTTTCTGTGGACTCCTTCCACCATTTACTAGACCCTTCTCCGCCTTAGGCGGATCAGGGTGACAATTGTGAGTCATTCTGAGCTAGCGAAGAATCTCAAGGTCTTGGCATAGCAGTTGTGCATACTACCAGCCCCTGGAGAAGTGAAAAAAGGGATAGCCGGCCCCGTGCCATAGGCAGGTCTAGCGACTTTCCAGGGCCGCATTGAGCGGGGCTAGAAAGTCCGCCATAGGCGGATCTGCCTATGGCATGACCCCACCTGTCCTAATTGGATGACTCCCGAAGAAGTCTCAGATATCATAGTTTTTCAACTTCTATATAAGTAGAATTGTAAGCCGCATTTCCCCCGAAGGCCTGCACTTTATCAGGAATAAGGGCATTGATACCCTTACCTCCGGTAAGCTTGGCCCAGAGTCCACCATAGGTCAGGGCCACGCCCCTTCTTACCCCCATGGAGACCCTTACCCTCATGGTAATAGAATCTAACTTGTTCTTGAGCCTCACCCTGTCCCCCTCTTTTATCCCCTTTGCCTTTGCGTCCTCCTCATTGAGGAGTACTATGGGCTCTACCTCCTCAGCCCATACATTGTGAAACTGGGAGCGGGTAAGATGCATCTCATTGGCAGTGATGAGCTGGAAGGGGTATCCATCCCTAGACTCTTCGTAATAGCCTGGAAGGGGCGGTAGGCCATCCTTTTCTGCTAGCTGGGAATAAAACTCTATCTTGCCTGAGGGTGTGGGAAAACGCTCCTGGGGCATTACCTTCATCTTCAAGAACCCTTTTCCCTTTAATTCTTCCAGGGAGAAGTCCACCGCCTTGCTCCTCCCCATGAATTCCCTGAGTATATCTTCCTCGGGGAAATAGAGCCCTTCCTCCTTCAGCCCCAGGCTCTCTGCCAAGCCTCTGAGCATCAGATAGTTGGGCCTGGCCTCTCCCAGGGGTTCTATGGCCTTCTTGTTTATGGACATATAGTTGTGATAGTAAGAGACGTGGACATCCAAGCCTTCCAGGAAGCTGGTAGAGGGCAGGACTATGTCCGCATAGCTACAGGTATCATTAAGGAAGAGGTCATGAACTACTACAAAAAGGTCCTGCCTCTGAAGCCCTTTTTTCACAAGGTTCTGGTGGGGAAGGTTTACTACAGGGTTTGTGTTAAAGACAAACAGGCACCTTATGTCGTTCTCCTCCAGTATCTTGCCTAGTTGTGCCATATTGTAGGTCTTTCTGGGGCTTTTGGCCAGGTGGGCACCCTGAAGCCACGCCAGGTCCAGCTCCCTGTCGGTGTTGCTGTAATGGACACGCATGCCTCCCACCAAAGGGGGCAACAGGGCGATGGCCCTCACCGCTTCACCGCCATAGAGATGTTTCTGGATACCGAAACCCAGGTGGATAAAGCTGGGTCTGAGCTCCCAGAGGTCCTGGGCAAGCCCTACTATATCCTCCCTGGGTAGCCCTGTTATTCGGACCACCTTATCCAGGTCAAACTCCTTGACCACTTCCAGGAAACGGTCAAAGCCGTAGGCATATTTTTCTATGGTGGCCCGTTCGTAAAGTCCTTTAGAGAGCAAATAATTTGCAATCCCCATGGCCAGGGCGTTATCTGTATTGGGCCTTATATCCAGGTGTTTACCCAGACTGGAGGTCTTTACCGGGTCTATTACATAAAGCTTGGCCCCCTTATGCAGGGCCTGTCTTGCCAGATTGTGGCCGTGGAGGTTGCTCCAGGGGGCATTTAGGCCCCAGTGGATTATGAGCCTTGAGCGCTGTATTTCCTCTGGGTCTATGCCCCAGTAGCCACCGTAGACGTACTGCAGGGCCGTCCTCCCTGCCAGGGAGCATACAGTGGGTGAGCACCTAGAGGTGCCAAGGACATTGAAGATGCGCTGGGAGAGGTGTTTATTGAGGAGGCCCATATGACCAAAATAGTCGAAGGGTAAGATGGCCTGGGGGCCATGAGTATCCATAATATCCCTCATCCTTCGGGCTATCTCCCTGTAGGCCTCCTGCCAGCTTATCTGCTGGAAGCTGTCTGTCCCCTTCCTCCCCACCCTCTTTAAGGGATAGAGAACCCTCTGGGAAGAGTAGACAAACTTCAGGGCATTCTGAACCTTCCAGCAGAGGAAGCCCTGGGTGATAGGATGCCTGGGATTCCCCTGGAGTCTCGTAGCCCTGAGGGGTGTGGCACCGCCACCCTCCACCGTGGTGAGGATGGAGCAGGTGTCATAGCAGTCTCTTGGGCATGTGCTCTCTATTATCATCTTCTACACCCCTTAGGTCCTGCAGGGATGGCCAAGGGAAAGAGAGAATAAAGATAAACATTATGATAACAGATAGTTAGGAGGGCTGTCAACGTCTTAGAACAGAACTCTGGACAAGAGTGCGGATCCGCCTTAGGCGGATAAGGCACGTAGGGTGCGTCTAGACGCACCCTACATTCTAGAGGTCTTTATAGACCCTGAGGCCGTTTAAGAGGCTTGGGGGGCGGAGCTCCCAGAGGTAGGAGGATTCCAGCGTGCCAGCATCCATGCATACAGAGCAATACCCTGTATTATTTAGAAACCTCTCGTACTGAGGGCTGGCAATGATATCTCCCAGGTCCTTTTCCTTCACATTCCCTATAATCCCCTCCCCACCTGCTTCCACCTTAGATGGGAGGGCAGGTCCCTCTGTACAGTCCAGGACGTCACCATTAGTCTCTACCCTGAGGGTAAGTTTTTTATAATGGCATGTATAAGAGGTCTCTCCCTTGGCCAGGGCATTAAGATACCCATAAGAATTGACCACAGGAAAGCCCCTCCTCTTACGGTCAGCTATTAATCTAAATACACGGAGATTCTCTCCCTGGCTAGGGCACACGTCCTGGGTAAATATGTTTCTGGGATGCAAGCCATAATCCCTGGTATTTATGGCCTGGAAGATGATGGGCAGGGAGTTCTTCTGGGAAAATTCCATAAGGGGTTCCGCGTACTCTAGGTTCTGCCTGGTGATAACAGAGA
>JAUQZZ010000071.1 GCA_030586765.1 Candidatus Brocadiales bacterium
GAGGGGAATTTAAAGATAAATGCGAATGAATTTCGACTCCTTTTAGGACCTAACTACCTCTATAGTACCGCCTTTTCCTCCCAGGAGGATGACTCTAGCGTAAGATTTTCCGGAAGGGGGTGGGGTCATGGCGTGGGCCTGTGTCAATACGGCGCCCAGAAGATGGCTCAGAAGGGTTACAGGTGGTTTGAGATTCTCAAGTATTATTACCCTGGTGCGGAACTGGTGAAGGTATACCAGTAGTTCGCTTGCCAGCCCTTCCAGACAGCACTTGGGGAGCTAACAGGCGGGAGGCGGAGAAGATACCCTTGCGTTTTAGGCTCCTTGGGGTAGAAAGGGACTCAAAGGCCAGGGCTGGAGAGATAGAAACACTTCATGGAAGGGTCCAGACCCCGGTCTTTATGCCTGTGGGGACCCAGGCTACGGTAAAAACCCTTACCCCCAGGCAGTTAAAGGAGATAGGGGTGGAGGCCCTTATGTGCAATGCCTACCATCTGAGTCTCAGGCCTGGAGAAGGGGCGGTAAAGGCTTTGGGAGGCCTCCACAGTTTTATGGGATGGGATAGGACCATTGTGACAGATAGTGGCGGTTTTCAGGTCTTCTCCCTGAAAGGCTTGACAAGGGTCTCAGAGGAGGGCGTGGAGTTCTGCTCCCCTTTCACAGGTGAAAGGGTCTTTCTCAGCCCAGAGAGGGTTATAGAGATACAGAAGGCCCTGGGCAGCGACATCATGATGCCCTTCGACCAGTGCGTCTCTTATCCCTGCCAGAGGGATGAGGCCAGGGAGGCCATGCTCAGGACATATCGCTGGACCAGGAGGTGCTGGGCCGCCAGGGGGGATTCACCCCAGGCACTCTTTGGCATCGTTCAGGGCAGTGTCTTCAGGGACCTGAGAGAAGAGAGCGCACAGTGCCTGGCAGAGATGGAACTAGATGGATATGCAGTGGGAGGCCTCAGCGTGGGTGAGGGCCGCTACCTCATGAAAGAGGTGCTGGATTATACAATAGATAAACTCCCCTGGGATAAACCCCGCTATCTCATGGGCGTGGGTCCCCCAGAGGATATCCTTGATGCCGTAGAGCAAGGAGTAGATATGTTCGACTGCGTACTGCCTACCCGTAACGGCAGGAATGGTTATGCCTTTACTAGCATGGGTAGGATAAAACTCTTTAACAGCGTCTATAAAGAGGACCCAATGCCCCTAGATGAGAACTGCGGTTGTTACACCTGCAGGAATTTTTCCAGGGCGTATCTCCGCCATCTCTTTTTTGCCGGAGAGATACTGGCCATGACCCTTGTGTCCTTGCATAATCTTTTTTTCTTTCAGGATGTTATGTCCAGGGCCAGGCAGGCCATCCTGGGAGGCACCTTTAGAAGTCTCAAGGAAAAACTCCTTGAAGCCCAGAGAAGGGAGGAGAATTAGTGTACCCTTTAGCCCAGGTTCCTACGCCACCCCCCTCTTTGTTATGGACTACCCTGTTTCCCTTTACTATAATGGCCCTCATCTTATACCTCTTTATCCTCAGGCCGCAGAGACTAAAAGAAAGGCATAGACAGGAGATGCTGGCTAACATGAAGAAACATGATAGGGTAGTAACCGTTGGTGGCCTGCATGGTGTGGTAGTGTCTGTTAAGGAGAAGGAGGTCGTCCTCCAGGTGGACGAGGTCAAGGACGTGAAGGTAAGGGTAGAGAGGGATTCAATAGTGAGCGTAGAGACTGAAGAAGGGAAAAAAGGTGGACATAAACACGACTAGGCATAAGGATGCCACGATAGAGAGAGCAGGTTAGGTATGTCTAAGAAAATTTATAACTGGAAGATGCCCCTTATAGTGGGAACCATTGCCTTAGCACTCCTTGCCCTTTATCCTCTCTCAGACAAGGTGATCAGGAAGGAGCAGGTTAAAGAGGTGAACGGGCAGGTGGTAGAACGCCTTACCTTAGAGAAATCCTTTCTAGCTTTTTTGGAGAGGACTCCTATTCGCAAGGAAGTCATCCTTAAGGAGGAGACTACCCCGGAGGGGAAGAAGGTAAAGGAGAAGGTGGTGGAGGAATTGGCCAAGGGCAGGATGAAGCTGGGCCTTGACCTCCGCGGCGGGTCTGAACTCCTCTACAGAGTAAGGGTGGAGCCTGGGGAAGATAGACCTGGGATTACCCAGGAGACCATAGATGTCTTAAAGAAGAGGATAGACCCCAAGGGGATAATGGAATACAGGCTCCAGGAACAGGGTTTTCGCCGTATCCTTGTCCAGGTGCCTGGGGCCACGAAAGGGGATATAGAAAGCCTCAAGGAAAGGATAGTGCGCCTGGGCAAACTGGAGTTCAGGCTAGCCGCTGCCAAAGAAAGTGCTGAATATCAGGAGGCCCTGGCAGGAAGGCCTGTGCCGGGCTACTACAAGCACTGGGTAGGTAAAAAGAGGGAAGAGACAGGGGAGCTAACAGAAGACTGGTACCTGGTGAGGAATAAGATAGAGCTCAGTGGGGAGAGCCTGGCCAGGGTATTCCCGGACCGCAAGAACGTCCAGCCCGTAGTGGGCTTTGAATTTAACCCAGAAGGTAAGTCAAAATTCTCTCAGCTCACAGAGAGAAATATCGGTAAACCTCTGGCCATTATCCTGGATGGCATCCTCTACTCCGCACCCGTTATCCGTGAGCGCATACCAGGCAGGGGAATAATCGAGGGCAACTTCACCCAGCAGGAGGTCAACGACCTTATAGCCGTCATGAGGGCAGGAAGCCTCCCCGCAGACCTGGAGTTAGAAATGGAGATGAGCGTAGGCCCCAGCCTGGGCAGGGATTCTATCAGGAACGGGCTCTTTGCTAGTCTGGTGGGCAGTTTCTTTGTGGTGGCCTTCATGGGCATGTATTACCTGGGTGCTGGTATGGTGGCTAACCTGGCCATGGCCCTGAATTTATTCCTGGTGGTGGGCACCATGGCCCTCCTGGGTGCTACCTTGACCCTCCCTGGGATTGCAGGGCTAGCATTAATAGTAGGCATGGCTGTAGACGCCAACGTGCTTATCCTTGAGAGGATTAGGGAGGAGAAGGCCAAGGGCAAGGCCATACCCCTGGCCATGAAAGCGGGCTACGAGCGGGCCTTTACCACCATCATAGACTCAAACCTCACTACCCTTATTACCGGCCTCATCCTCTACGCCGTAGGGACTGGCCCCATAAAGGGCTTCGCCATAACCTTATCCATTGGTATCCTTATTAACCTCTTTACCGCCGTCTTCGTCACCAGGGTAATCTTTGAGCTCCTGGATATGAAGGAGTTCAAGATGATGCTTCTCTTCCAGAGGCCCAATATTTCCTTTGCAAAATATTTCAGGTTTTGGGTAACGGCCTCCACCCTGGTCATCCTTATGGGACTGGGGGTATTTAAGTGGAGGGGTATAGATAAATATGACATAGACTTTACTGGCGGCACCCTTATACATCTCCAACTAGATAGTCCCACCCCTGCTGGCACAGTGAGAAGTACCCTGGCCCAGTGGGGCTATGGGGATGCCGAGGTCCAGGGCATCTGGGGCACAACGGCCATGGCCGCCGAGCCCTCGGAATTTGGTATAAGGGTCAAGGGCCTGGGGGGTGAAAAGGTAAAGGAAAAGCTCTCTGGAGACTTCCGGAAGGCCCTGGAAGGCTTCAGTATATACTTTGGTGAGACACCCGAATCCTTTAAGTTAGAACTGCAGAACCCCTTGGAGGAATCAGACCTCAGGAAGAGGTTGGCCCAGGTGGGCTATACAGAAGAGGATGTCCTCTCCCTCATGCCCTTAGGGGTAGTCACTAAGGATTTCGAGATTACGGTCCCTGCCTTGAAGGAGGAGAAGGTAAGGCCAGAAGTGATAGGTAAGCTGGCCCAGGCCATGCCAGGACTCCTCTTCTACGATGTGGGCATGGAGTTTGGAGAAATAAAGGAGCTTGAACCCCAGCCAGGCCCCACAGGTATGCCTGTGGCCAGGGGAAGCCTGGAGCTTGACCTCAGCAGGCCCCTGGACCCAGAGCTTATCCAGATGGAACTCCTCAGGAGCGGTTACTCTGGCATCTCTGTGATACGCAGGGAGGAGAGAGGCAGGAGACTCCTCAGCGCCAGGCTGGAGGTGCAGGGTAGTAAGGATACCTTAGAGTCTATAAAGGGGGGTATGAAGAGGAGCCTGAAACTGCCGGCCTTTACCTTCCTCAGCGACACCTCCTTGGGGATAGAACTAGAGAGTCCAGTAGATGAAGAGACCCTACAGGCTCAGCTCCAGGGTGTAGCCCTGGGCGTCACCAGGATAGTCACCCAGAAGGCCCCCTCTAAGAACTTCTGGGTGGGCTTGAATCCCTTGCGGGAGGGCAAGGTCCAGGAAAAGATTCGAGAGGACATACTCTCTGCCTTCAAAGATAACCTCTACAAGGAGACCGTGGAGGTGAGTTTTGAAAGTCTTCCCGAAACAGCAGTAGCTCCTGCCAGGGTAGGCGATAGCCCCCCTGTGGCTGTAGGAGAGGCAGAACATCTCTTGAGAATGACCCTGAGCAAGGCCATGCCCAAGGAAAGGATAGAGGACGCCTTGGCCAGGGAGGGCTATTCAGGATGCCTGGCAGAGGCCTTGGAGCCAGGGATGACCTATAAGACAGTGAAACTCCGCATCAGAACCTCTGAGCAAGAAGGGATGAAGGTTGCCCTTAGCCAGGCCTTCCTCATCCCAGAACCCCTGAAGAGGGTGGTGAGTATTGGTTCCACCGTGGCAGGGGAGATGAAGAACAGGGCCTCCCTGGCCCTTATCTTCTCCATGGTGGCTATAATCTTTTATATATGGTTCCGCTTCGGAGAACTCAGTTTTGGGGTGGCTGCGGTCCTGGCCCTGGTCCATGACGTTTGCTTTACCATGGGTGCCGTAGCTGTGGCAGGGTACTACCCGGATATCTTTGGGGATATAAAGATAAATCTATCTATGATAGCCTCCTTCCTCACCCTTGTAGGCTATTCTCTTAATGATACCATCGTAATCTTCGATAGGATAAGAGAGAATATGGCAGGGAGAAAGTCCGTTGACGCCAATCTGGTGAATGATAGTATAAATCAGACCCTCTCCAGGACGGCACTTACAGGTGTGACAACCTTTTTTGTAGTAACAGCCTTGTACTTTCTGGCTGGCACGGAGCTCCACGGCTTTGCCTTCGTCATGATAGTAGGGGTGTTGGTGGGGACTTATTCTTCTATCTTTATTGCTAGCCCAATCCTTGTCCACTGGATGGCCGTAAAGAGGGGCTTTGGTATAATATTCTGGGTCTTGACCTCTCCCCTATGGGTACCATGGAGAGTGTGGAGGAGAATTATGGGTGGGACGCCCCACCCACACAGGGCATAGAGATTAAGAAGGGGTGGCGCCCTTTTTGGTTGTTAAGGAGGTATTATGTCTAAGAAGAGTGTCATTCGAAGGGTTGAGACGCAGGTAGGTATAGCAGTGGGGGTGATTAGTCTCTCGGTAATGGGTGTTTTCCTGGGGATAAAGAAGGGGGAGCAAAAGCACGAAGAGCCCGTGAGCCTTACTCGGGTGGAAGAGGATACCTCAGACATCTTGGACCTTAGTGCCATAGAGAAGGCACCTACTGCCGCCTCTCTGGCCGCTCCTACCACAGAGATTCCCTCGGTCCCTGGGGTTAAACCCTCTGAGCAGACAAGAGAGGAACTCATGGCCACCGCTGACTCAGTGGATGAGGAAAAATCTGTAGCAGAGGCCCCTGCAACCTTGGGAGTGGCAGGCCCGGAGAAGGTGGGGGAGGTTACTACGTCCACGACTAAGGATAGTCTACCCATTATGCACACTGTTGCCGCTAATGATACCCTGATGAGTCTGGCAAGACAGTACTACGGGGACGGAACCAAGTGGGGATTAATATATGAGGCCAATAATCTCTCCCACCGAGACAGGCTAGTAGTTGGCCAGAAACTGGTTATCCCCAACGCTGTCAAGGCAGCGGAAAAAGAAAGAGTAGCAAAGGTTGCCTCCCCCAAGAAGCTCAGCACACCAGGCAGGGCCCATAGGGTACAACTGGGAGACACCCTGGATAAACTGGCTATGGAGTATTACAACGATGCTTCCAAGTGGGAGAAGATTTTCAAGGCTAACCAGATATCACTGGCCAATAGGAAGAGCCTGCAACCTGGGGAGGTGTTAATAATCCCTTAAATAGGCTCTCCTCAGGAGGGAGGACAAGGTGGGGAGGATATGGTCAAGATTTGTTATACTCAGATTTTGCCTTGCTGGTCTTGTGCTGGCCTTGAGTTGGGGAATTGAGGAGCTTAGGGCTCAAGCAGCTGACAGCCCATTTCCTTTGTTTAAACATGACTTACAGCATACGGGCAGGAGCACCTATCTGGGGGCGCAGAGTGCAAATTTTAAGTGGACCTATCCCACGGACGACCACATCATTTCTTCTCCTGTAGTGGGGAAGGATGGTACGGTTTATATAGGGAGCTTAGACGGCAATCTATATGCCGTTAAACCTGACGGGCATACCAAGTGGTTCTTTTCCACCGAGAGCGGCATATTTTCTTCACCTGCTATTGCCAGGGACGGTACCGTTTACATAGCCTCACGTAGTAATCTCCTCGTTGCCATCGGTGACGACATGAAAGAAAAGTGGAAGTTCAGGACAGGGGGAGAGATACTCTCTTCCCCCACTATCGGTCCAGACGGCACCGTGTACGTGGGCAGTTGGGACGGCAAGCTTTATGCCGTTAGTTCTGAGGGGATGCACAAGTGGGCTTATCAGACAGGGGATAGCATCGTTATATCCTCCCCAGCCATAGCGCAGGATGGGACTATATATGTGGGTTCCAGGGACAGGAAACTCCATGCCGTAGACCCTGCCAAGGGCAACCAGAAGTGGGCCTTCCTTGCAGGGGATAAGGTGGATTCTTCTCCTTCCGTCGGCTCCGATGGCACGGTTTATTTTGGCTCCAATAATGGGGTTCTCTATGCAGTAGACCCCCAGGGCAATTTGAAGTGGAAATACGAAACAGGCTCCTGGATATATTCCTCTCCTTCTGTTGGAGCAGATAACACTGTATACTTTGGAGCCAAGGATGGTAAGCTTTATGCCCTGGGTGCGGACGGCAAGCTCATGTGGAGTTTCTCCACAGGGGACGGTATAACATCCTCCCCTGCTATAGATGCTGACGGGACCGTATACGTGGGCTCCTGGGACGGAAAGTTCTATGCTATCAAACCTGACGGGACATTGGAGTGGAGCTACAGTATCGGCGCCTCTATTGCCAGCTCCCCTGCTATAGATGCTGATGGCACTGTATACGTGGGTTCTGACGACGGAAATCTCTACGCCTTCGGCAGGTAGTGCATTAGCTACAGCCCAGCCATAGGCGATATTTTTAGCTCAGGCGAGATGTTATATCCGCCACAATAACTGGCGTCCGCCCTAGGCGGATTCTTGGCGAACCACAGGCAGACTACTTTTGCAGGAATCTCTTATAACCATATCGGACTGCCCGCCAAATAGTTTCTTGACCTTGACTGCAGGGCATGATATAAAATTTTATATGTAAAATGAGGTTATCAATAGCATTTTACTAGCCGACTGCAAATATAACCATGATAGGTATCTCCAAACTATATTGTGGAACCGTTGAGCCCTCCGATGCCCTGCGTTACGGCAGGGATTCCAAGAAACTTCCCTCCCATTTACTTCAATTCTCCAGGGACAAGAAACCCGTAGTAGTGTGGAATATGGGCCAGCGCTGTAATCTCAAGTGTATACACTGCTATTCCCAGTCAAGAGATATAGAATATCCCAACGAACTCACCACAGCAGAGGGAAAGGACCTGATAGACGACCTGGCAGGTTTTGGCGTGCCCGTGGTACTCTTCTCCGGTGGTGAGCCCCTGATGAGAGAGGATATAATGGAATTGGCCCACTACGCCAAGGCAAAGGGCCTGAGGGCGGTGATAAGTACCAACGGCACCTTAATCACCAGAGAAAAGGCCAGGGAACTCAAGTCCGTGGGGCTGTCCTATGTAGGGGTGAGTCTGGATGGGATGAGGGCGACCAATGACCGCTTCCGCGCCGTAGAAGGGGCCTTTGATATGGCCCTCCAGGGGATTCGTAACTGCATGAAAGAGGGGATAAAGGTAGGACTTCGCTTTACGATAAACAGGGGCAATGCCCAGGATATACCCGATATATTCCAACTGATAAGAGAAGAAGGCATCCCCAGGGTCTGTTTTTATCACCTGGTCTATGCAGGCAGGGGCTCAAAGCTTATAAAGGAGGACCTATCCCACGAGGAGACACGCCAGGTGGTGGGCCTTATCATGGATAAAACCCGAGAGCTTCATGACCAGGGGCACAAACTGGAGGTCTTGACCGTTGATAACCATGCTGATGGCCCATACGTGTACCTGCGCCTCCTCAGGGAAGACCCTCAGAGGGCCAGGGAGGTCTATGAACTCCTCCAGATGAACGAGGGGAATAACTCAGGCAGGGGCATAGGTTGCGTGAGCTGGGACGGCTCTGTTCACCCGGACCAGTTCTGGAGACACTACGTCCTGGGCAATGTCAGGGAGAGACCCTTCAGTGAGATATGGGAGGATACATCTAATCCCTTTATGGCCAGACTTAAAGAGAAGAAGCGCTATGTAAAGGGGCGCTGTGCAGGGTGCAAGTGGCTTGATATCTGCGGTGGTAACTTCCGTGCCAGGGCCGAGGCCTTTTACGGTGACATGTGGGCCCCTGACCCAGCCTGTTACCTTACAGATGAGGAGATTGGACTAACTACAGCGGTTAATGCTTGACAAATAAAAAATTTTCTAATATTATATGTTTAGTAGCGCATATATGCATAGGAGGTTTAAGAGGTGAAGGACTACGTAGAAGTCTTCAAGGCCCTGGCAGACCCCACCCGTCTGCGCATTCTCTATCTATTGGCCTATGCAGGTAAAGAACTCTGCGTCTGCGAGTTTGTAGATTCCCTGGAAGAACCCCAGTATAACGTCTCCAGGCACCTGAGGGTGCTGCGGCAGGCAGGGCTCCTCAAGGAGAGGAAGGAGGGCAGGTGGGTGTATTATTCCTTAAGTCAAGACCGCTCTAGTTTTAAGGATTCCCTTCTTAAACTTGTACGGTCTATATCCATTGACAAGAAAGATGTGGAGAGGCTTAAGGAACGACTATGCATCCGTGTAAAAGGGAGATGTGTACTGGGGATTCAAAAAGGGCATCTCCTGAGTAAGAAAGGGGGTAGAAGTCATGTCAAGGAAGTTATGTCCTGAGCCTTGCCCATGCGGCCCACCGCTTGGGTAAGATAGTTTAATTGGAGGTGAGAGGTTTTTTACCTCTCACCTCATATTTAACAACTTTTAGTTAAAATGAAGCAGGCCTTTTATCTAGGCCTTGCCTATGCTATGGCTGCTACCTTTACGGTATATTCAATAGCTCAGTGGCGAGCTAACTGGAAGCTGGCCTCAGCCGGTGCAGCAGGGGGTCTATCAACCCTGTTTATCCTTCAGCTATTGGGGTGCTGGCTTGTGGGTTGTTGTGGCTCACCGCTCCTTCCTGTGTATTTAGGACTCTTGGGGCCATCTTTTCTGGGACTTGCAAAGCCCTTGGTATTAGGAATCACTAT
>JAUQZZ010000072.1 GCA_030586765.1 Candidatus Brocadiales bacterium
GTTATTAACTATAACCGTGTCACCCTGGCCCTCACCACCCACTCAGAGGGTGGACTCACGGAAAAAGACTTCCAGATGGCCACTCGCATCGATGGCATCAAGTGAGGCCCTCCATCTTTAATTCTGTAGTGGCAGAGCTTGCTTTGCCACTACAATCTCTAACTTTTCCTATGCTCGCCGTACTAAAGTGCATTCATTTACTGTCCCTGGCCCTGTGGGTGGGGGGAATGGCCTTCATGACCTTTGTAGCCGCCCCCAGCATCTTCAAGGTCCTGCCCAGGGAGCAGGCAGGAGACGTGGTGGGAGACATATTCCCAAAGTACTTCCGCCTGGAATACATCTACTTCATCCTGATAATCTTCAGCGGGGTAGGGATATATCTAAAGGAAGGCTACTGGAATAAGCCCAAGCTCCTCCTCCTGGGCCTCATGTTCATCCTATCCTTCTATAACGGTATGGTGGTGGCCCCAAAGGCCCATGCAGTAAGGATGGAGATGAAGAAAGTAGAGTCCGAAGGAGAGAGGAAAGTCCTGTGGGAGCACTTTGTTAGGCTTCACAGCCAGTCGGCCGTCCTGAACCTCATCGTCCTCGTTGCAGGCATCAGCGCCATAGTCCTAACGGCCTTCTTCATGCGGATATAACGTCCCCTGGGAATCTGATACGGTAATCTATTCCTCCTCAGGAGGGACGCCAACGTGGAGGGAAAATCTTGAGCCTTTAGAGTTTATGAGGAGCCTGCCTCTTTCTGTAGCCAGGAGATATACGATTATAAGCGGCACAGCTACAGGGGCAATAATAAAGAGCATAAAAAGCCCTATTAAAAAGATAGGAAAGAAGGACATGGCCAGGGGAAATACCAGCAAGAAGACGCAGGTGGCAAGGCTTATCCCAAAGACGAGGATAAAGGGTAAGAGGAAAATAGAGAATATGGAGAGCCAGAACTTCTTAAAGCCGCCTTTTACCTTTCTATCTGATATATAGACCCCGCCCCAGTACTCCTCCTCTGGTGGAGCCTCCTCAGGAACCTCCTCTACCAATACCTCCTTAGAAGGACGCTTCCTCTCCATCTCTGGCTGGGGAAATTCCTCCCGAAGAAACCCTTCCTCCTCAGGCTCCTCAGGGAGATACTCTCCCTCGCCCTCTTCAGGCCCTCTCCTTCTTATCCATGTCCAGGGTGCCCACCACGCCATTTTTTCTATACCCCTACCTGTCTTTCCCCTCTCCAGGGATGATATATCTCTCCATGGGCCCTGTCAAGCTAAACCTCGCATAGGCTTACGGCTGCCTGAGCGGCAATGGCCTCCCCCCTGCCTATGGCGTCCAGGCCCTCTGTAGTGGTAGCCTTCACGTTTACCCTACCTGGGGAGACCTCCAGGAGCAAGGCAATCTTGTCCTTCATCTCCTTCTTCCTAGGCCCAAGCTTGGGCTGCTGGGCCACCACCACCACATCCACATTATTAACCCTAAAGCCCCTTTTTTTAACAAGTCCTAATACATGCCCCAGGAGTACCTGGCTTGAGACATCCTTCCACTGTGGGTCGTTGTCTGGAAAGTGTTCTCCTATATCCCCCAGGGCCGTGGCCCCCAGCAAGGCATCGCAGATGGCATGGAGAACCACGTCTGCATCGGAATGCCCCTCAAGACCTAAAGGAAAGTCAATGGCTAGTCCGCCCAGGACCAGTTTTCGGCCACTTACCAATCTATGGACATCATAGCCTATTCCCAGGAGTAACATAGGTAGGACAATATAGAAAGGACGTGCAGGCTAAAGGAGATCGAAAAGGGAAGAGATTTCACCAGGGGCTTTTTCCCTTATGGTAGAGTGCTCTTTCCAATAAGCCCCCTCACTCTATCGGAGAGTTCATTAAGCTCAGAGAGGTGCTTCGTGGCAACTTCTCTCTCAGACCAGCGCACGTCGCGGAAAGAGGTTATACTATTCTCTATATCCTCGATTACCCTATCGATGGTCTTTTCCATCTCCGTCATCATAAAGCCCACTAAACGGTCACAGTGGACGTCTATGCGCTTGAATATCTCGTTGCGGAAGGCCTTTCTCTTCTGGGGGATGATAATAAAACCCGTCCCAGCCAGGGCTATGGCCGCCACCATCACGACTGCTGCGGGGACAATCCAGGTAAGAAGATAACCAAAGCCTGCACAGGCCGCCAGGGCAACCCCCTCCATGGCCAGGAAGCTCACTAGCCCACTCTGGGCCACTACCCTCATCCTCTCCGCCTCCTTGGCCACATCGAACTCCCTGTACTCCCTGGAATGCTCTTTTAGGAGGAAGAGAAGCTCGTTTTTCTTGTCCTCGAAACGGTGCTCTCCACCTTGTTCCACATCTACCTTCCCCTGTCCTTTCTGGGATTTTTTGTAATCCATGGCCGTCTCCCAGAGGGCTCGGTTATTTCTACCAATATATTCTACAGCATCATTTATCACCCTGCTCAGGTCATCCAGGGGGTTAGAAAGACTGGTCATCTCCCTCTTAAACTTATCCCACATCTTCTCCCTGGAGAACATAGACGCCAGCAAGGCCCGGGTTGTCATATTGTATCCCAGGAAGGTATCCAGCCTTTCCTTGAGGCGCGAGAAGGCTGATTCTATCTCTGTCTTGTACTTCTGGGCATACTCCCGCATGTCCTCCTTCTTGCTCTTTAACCTGGCCTCAAGGCGCTCAACGCCCGCTATCTCAGAATTGTAGCAAGCGATCTTCGTCTCCAAGTCTTTGCGGAAATCTACAAAAACATTAGACAAAAACCTTAATGGGCTTAGAAACTTAAGCTCCGCCTTTACGTCAAAATCTAGTTTTTCATATATAAAACCCTCTACCTCCTCTATATTGCTCCTCTTGAGGAGTTCTTGGCTTTGGGAGGTCTTGGCCTGGTAAGCCTCTGTACTGGAAATGGTGAGAATCTTAGGTTCGAAGCCCAGAAGCTTATAACAGTTTTTCTCAATAAAAGGCACTATCTCCTTCAGCTCATCTGGGCTCTTTAAATCTGTCTTATTGAGGACGATGAGCACCTTGCGACCCCACTTTCCCTTAAGAAGCTGGAGGAACTGCCTCTCGCTCTCGGTAAGGGGTTTATCCGACGAGGTAATAAATATCACCAGTTCTGCACGATGAATAAAGCCCTCTATAATCCCTTCGTGCTCTACAAAGATGGAGTTGGTCCCAGGTGTGTCTATCAGGGTGATTTCCTTTAGAACCTCCAAGGGGTAGGTGACACGACAGAGATTCTCCTGAACCTCCTCCAGGCTGGAGTGGTCGCCATAAGTAAGGAGGGTGATCTTGCGAGTGGTAGGGGTGGGTCCCTCTCTGAGGATCTTTTCCCCTAAGAGGGCGTTTATGAAGCTAGACTTTCCTGAGTTGTACTCCCCAGCAACGAGGAGATAAAAAGGTTCCTCGATCTGGGTGGCCATATCCTTTATCTTTCTTTCTATATCGGCATGGCCTAAACGGGTAAAGAATCTTTCTACATCCTTAAGCAGTGCCACTACATCACTGAGGGTCCTCTTGAGCTCTCTATTTTTGATAACACTTATCATAAGTTGCGAAATGTATATAGGATATGAAATATAATCGATTAATTATAAATAGTCAATCTTTTTCGTCAAGAAAATTTTAGACCACCTTTTCCCCTAACTCAATCGACTGAGGAACGCCCCAAGTACCTTTTTTCTCTCCTCAAACCCCTTTCTTCCCAGCAGGGCGAAGGTGTTAATCTTACCCGCCTCCACGCCGGGCTGGTCAAAGGCATTAACCCTGAAGAACTTTCCAGCCAGAACTGTTTGTAATTGAAACATATAGAGCAGTTCTCCCACATGAAAGGCCGAAAGCTCAGGGAGATATATAGTACAGTTAGGGCGACCGGCCTCGGTCAGGGCTATCTGCGTTCCCTTCCTCTCCGCCTCCATAAGCCCTCCAAGGGTGTGGCCAGAGAGGTATTGCAAGTCCTCCTCAGGGGCATCATGGATGCCCACCGTGGAGTTGAACTTATCCACAGCCAGGAATGTTATCACCTTATTATACGGCCCCTCCATATAAAGCTGTAGCTGGGAGTGCTGGTCCTTAGGGCCTAGGGCCTTCACTGGGGTAGGGCCGCAGTTTACCACCTGGCCCTCTAAGGACAGTCTTTTCCCCAAGCTCTCTGCCCACAGTTGGCAGAACCATTCTGCTACCCCCTCAAGGGCCGAGGAGTAGGGCATAATCACAGAGATATGTCTGCCTTTCGTGTAGCTAATATACTGAAGGATAGAATTCATTAGGGCTGGATTTTCCCAAAGGCTGTCCGAGCGGCAGCGGTAGTCCATATTCCCTGCCCCAGAGAGGAGCCTATTAATGTCAATACCACTAACAGCCGCAGAAAGCAGGCCCACAGGACTTAAGACGGAAAAACGCCCACCTACCCCCTTTGGTATATCAAAGGTTATGTAGCCCTCCCTCTGGGCAATCTGCCTCAGGGCGCCGTTTTCAGGGTCTGTGGTGGCAATAATATGCCTATTGTAATTTCTTCCCAGCCTCTCTTTTAAAAGATTCCTGACAATTAGAAACTGGGCCATGGTCTCTACTGTACTGCCGGACTTAGATATCACATTAAAGGCGGTCTTCTCTAGCTTTATTAACCTAAGGAGGCCACTAAAGATGTCGGGGTCAATGGTGTCTATGATGTGTATCCTCGGGAAATCCTTCCTCTCTTCCTTTAATTCATTATAATTAGGGGGATTCAGTACCCTATGTAGGGCTATATTCCCTAGGGCAGAACCTCCTATCCCCAGCACAACGAAGTCTTCTACCCTTCCTATAAATTGCCTGGCAACCTTCAGGATCCTATCAGCTACCTCCTTCTGGTAAGGAAGTTCAAGGAAGGGGTGACTGCCCTTTGACCGCTCTTCCATGAGCTCCTGGAAATACTTGGCCGCCTGTACCCGCTGGGTTTCCAACTCCTCTCGAGTTATCCCGTACAGGCCGCCTATCCTGTTGGCCAACATATTGTCGAAATCTATCCTGAGGGTCTGCTCTTCTTTACTCATTCTTTTCTAAACTGTGGCTAGAATAAAGGGCTTGTATCAAGAAGGATTAAAAGGAAGGAAATGGGCTAAAGCTGTAATCCTTTCAGATAATCACGGAAGTCACCCCCCAGCTCTCGATTCTTTAAGGCCAGCTCCACAGTGGCCTTTAAGAAACCCAGTTTGCTTCCTGCATCATAGAGTTTGCCTTCAATAAGATAGGCGTAAAGGGGCCTGTGAGCCAGCAGGTTTTTCAAGGCATCGGTGAGTTGTATCTCTCCCGACCTTCCTGGTTCAGTATCTTCCAAAGTGTCGAAGATATCTGGGGTCAGGACATACCTACCCATTATTGCAAGGTTGGAGGGGGCGTCCTCTGGACTGGGCTTCTCCACTAGGTCAAGGACCTTATATACACCATTTCCCAGGCCCTCAGGCCTTATGACCCCGTAATGCGTGACCTCCGAGGCCTCTACCTCTTCCACAGCTATCACCGGGCCTTTGTAGCGGTAATAGGTCTCAAGAACCTGGCTTAAGGCAGGTTTATGGGAATCTATAATCATATCTCCCAGGAGCACTGCAAAGGGTTCGTCTCCTATCATATCCCTGGCGCATAGGATGGCATGCCCCAGCCCCAGGGCCTCCTTCTGGCGGACATAGCAAAAAGTAACCAGGTTGGATATCCTCTTTATCTCCTGGAGGAGTTCCTCATCCCCCTTTTTCTCAAGGATATCCTCTAACTCATAGGATGTATCAAAATGGTCCTCTATTGCCCTCTTGCCCCTTCCAGTCACAATTATAATCTGCTCCATGCCCGCCTGCTTCGCCTCCTCCACCACGTACTGGATCATAGGCTTATCTACCACAGGAAGCATCTCCTTAGGCGAGGCCTTAGTAGCAGGTAAGAACCTGGTACCCAGGCCCGCTGCAGGGAGCACTGCCTTTCTAACCCTCATAAACGCATCTCCTTTGGCAAGGGAACTTACCCCTCAGCCTGTTCCTGGTGAATCAAGATTTTATATACTATTGTCTGGGGATTTCAAGGGAAAACTCTGGAAGAGTCTTCCTGGGGGAATTCCCTTGACCACAGTATTTTATAGAAATACAATCATTTTTGAGGAAGTTTCTGCACGTAAGTAGGGGGAGAAGATGCAACTACCCAAGGTCCTCCAGGCCTTAGAACTCTCGAAGAAAGAGTTTATAGTACTTTGTGTCCTCTTCTCGGCCTTGCTTGCTGGCATAATTTTCAAGTATATACGAGATAATCACTTGGGTGCTGAGATTGAGGTACTTCGCGAGGGCCCCGAGGGATTGTCACTAAAGATAGATATCAATAAGGCAGCGTGGTATGAGCTACTGCTCCTGCCAAAGATAGGAGAGAAGAGGGCCAAGGCCATAGTAGAATATCGGGACAGCCACGGTCCCTTTCATAACACTGGGGAGCTCCTTCAGGTTAAGGGCATTACTAGGGCAGTCCTCGAGAATATAAAGGACTACATAAAGATAGAGGCTAGTGAGGCTGCGGAAGGATGGCTGACTTCAAATTAGTATCAGAGTTTGAGCCCAGGGGTGACCAGCCAAAGGCCATAAAGAAGCTGGTAGAGGGCTTTAAAGGGGAAAGAAACTGTCAGACCCTCCTGGGTGTCACAGGCTCGGGGAAGACCTTTACTATGGCAAACGTCATTACGGCAATGGGGAGACCCACCCTGGTCATGTCCCACAACAAAACCCTGGCTGCCCAGCTTTACAGCGAATTCAAGGAATTCTTTCCCCACAACGCAGTAAGATATTTTGTAAGTTACTATGACTATTACCAACCAGAGGCCTACATACCCCAAAGGGACATATACATAGAAAAAGAGGCCACCATAAACCAGGAGCTGGACCGCCTGCGCCTGGCGGCCACCAGCGCCCTTATGTCCCGAAGGGATGTCGTCATCGTGGCCAGCGTATCCTGCATCTACGGCCTGGGCTCTCCTGAGGAGTATCAGGAGATGTACGTGCCCTTGCGCAGGGGGGAAGAGATAGAGAGAAATAAACTCCTCAGGAAGCTGGTAAACATACAGTACGAAAGGAACGACCTGGCCTTTGAGCGCGGTGCCTTCCGCGTCAGGGGAGACGTGGTAGAGGTGTTTCCTGCCTACGAGGAGTTGGGCTATCGTATAGAGTTCTTTGGGGATGAGGTGGACCGTCTCTCAGTAATAGACCCAATGACCGGCGAGGTCCTCAGCAAGGAGGAGGCCCTGGAGATATATCCAGCAAAGCATTTTGTTATGCCCGAAGGGAAGATAGAGAAGGTGGTAACCTCTATTGAAAGGGAGCTGGTAGAATGGCTGGAGGCCTTGAGGTCCCAGGGGAAACACCTGGAGGCCCAGCGCCTGGAGGCCCGCACCCGCTACGATATGGAGATGCTCCTGGAGACAGGCTACTGCCATGGGATAGAGAACTACTCACGCCATATAAGCGGCCGCGCCCCTGGTGAGCCTCCCTATACCCTTATAGATTATTTTCCAAAGGACTTCTTCCTCATCGTGGACGAGTCCCACGTTACCGTGCCCCAGATAGCAGGGATGTATAATGGAGACCGCTCAAGGAAAGAGACCCTGGTGGAGTACGGCTTCAGGCTCCCCTCAGCCCTGGATAATCGCCCCCTCCGCTTTGATGAATGGGAGGGAAAGATATACCAAGCACTCTTCGTCTCTGCCACCCCAGGACCCTATGAGCTGGAGAAGTGCGGCGGCGAGGTGGTAGAGCAGATAATAAGGCCCACAGGACTCCTGGACCCTGTCATCCATGTAAGCCCCGCCAGTGCCCAAGTAAAAGACCTCTTAGAGCAGATAAGACAGCGCGCCAAGAAGGGGGAGCGTGTGCTGGTAACCACCCTGACAAAGCGCCTGGCTGAGGACCTGAGCGAGTATATACGCGAGGAGGGTCTAAAGGGCATGTACCTCCACTCCGAGCTGGACGCCTTCGAGAGGGTGGAGATACTCAGGGACCTGAGGCAGGGGAGGTTCGACGTGGTAGTAGGAGTAAACTTGCTGAGAGAGGGCCTTGACCTCCCTGAGGTGTCTTTAGTGGCTATCATGGACGCTGATAAGGAGGGCTTTCTCAGGTCCGAGACCTCCCTCATCCAGACCATCGGACGAACGGCTAGAAACGTCAACGCAGAGGTCATCCTCTACGCCGATGAGGTCACCTCCTCCATGAAAAGGGCCATAGAAGAAACCCGCAGGCGGCGGAAATTACAAAAGGAATACAACCTCAAACATCACATCACCCCCCAGACCATCCGCAAGGAGATAAGAAAGGGGATAGAGGAGGAGGTAGCTGCCAAGAGGTTCGCCAGGACTATCGTAGCTGAGACCGAAGAGGAGTATATAACCCTGGACTACATAAATGAACTCAAGGAGGAGATGAGGGAGGCGGCTGCCAGGCTGGACTTCGAGCAGGCCGCCATCTTACGGGACAAACTCCAGGCCCTCCAGACCAGATAGTCCTACTTCAGGAACCACTTCTAAAATGAAAAGTGCGGACAAAATGTAACCCCTTAATGTAAGTGCCTTAGATGAATCAAAATGCTATACCAAAACTCCCTCCCCCTTGATGGGGGAGGGAAGGGTGGGGGTGATCCCCCTCCCCCTGCCCCCTCCCACAAGGGGAGGGGATTCTTTGAGGTGCTTTTTAAGAATGAAAAAGTAGTGTCCTAAGCTCAGAAAGATAGCTTGAACCGTGGAATACAACTTTGATCTGGAAGAGATAGAACCCCTCGTAGAGATGGCCATAAAGGAGGATATCGGCGGGGGCGATGTCACCACCGACAGCCTAATCCCTGAGTGGCTAGCGGTCAGGGGAGAATTTCTGGCCAAGGAACCAGGGATAATCGCAGGGCTACCCGTGGCTCAACTGGCCTACCAGCATATTAATAAAAAAGTGTCTTTCCTTCCTAAGGTAGAAGAGGGCCATAAGGTGCTCCCTGGAAGGGCTATAGCAGAGGTAAGAGGCCCTGCCAGAAGCATCCTCTCAGGGGAACGGACTGCAGTAAACTTCCTCCAGAGGCTCTCTGGCATTGCCACCCTTACTGCACAATTTGTGGAGAGGGTGAAAGGTTATCCCGGAAAGGTCTATGACACCCGAAAGACTGTCCCTGGCTGGCGTAGCCTGGAGAAATACGCCGTACGGGTGGGCGGGGGCCTTAATCACCGTATGGGGCTATATGACCAGGTCTTGATAAAGGATAACCACCTCAAGGCCCTGGAGGCCACCACCCAAGCCATGACCAAGGGTGTCAGGTTGGCCAGGGAGAAGGCCCCCCAGTGGATGCTCATTGAGGTAGAGGCAAAGACCATGGAAGAAGTGGAAGAGGCCCTGGCCGCCAGGCCCGATATCATCATGCTGGACAATATGTCCCTTAAGGATATAAACCGTGCTGTAGAGATGATACGTAGGGCAGGCCTTGCAAGCCCCCCGCTCATAGAGGTCTCAGGGGGCATCACCCTGGAAAACGTGGAGGATTTTGCCAAGACCAAGGCCGATAGGATATCCGTAGGCGCCCTGACCCACTCCGCCAGGGCCCTGGATATTGCCCTGGAAATAAAGGGGAGCATTTAGT
>JAUQZZ010000073.1 GCA_030586765.1 Candidatus Brocadiales bacterium
ACTTCTTCAACACTGGCAGGGGTACGCCTGATAAGACGCAGTGTATAGCGAAGCTATGCCTGAAGGTGTGGGGGTGGCTACGGTCTCTGTCTATCCCTGCCCTACTACAAGCCTCGCCCACCACCTGGAAGGCCCTCTGCCTTGTTACGGGGAATAGCCTGTTCCTTCCCCTTAATCCCTCCTGCGCTATGTAGCTACCCAGGACACCCGATAGACTACCATTGAAGGGGATTGTCCTTACCTCTGGCCTCTGCTTTTTCAAGCTCTTGACTCGGAGAGTCTTGGAGTAGAAGTCCACGTCCTTGACCTCTATTGCCAGGGCCTCAGATACCCTTAAGCCTGTCTGCCAGAGTAAGGACAGAAAGAGTTTGTCCCTTCCCTCTACCTCCCCCAGTACCCGCTCCACTTCCTCTTTAGTGAAGTAGGCAGGGAGTTCACCATCGCCCAGGGTAACAAGGTCTCTGTCCCTGGGGATTCTTGCTAATGCGGTTCTGACTATCATCTCCTGGTCTCCTTTCAGTAGATTCGCTACGCTCACTACAGGCTTTACCTTTCGTTACAAACGTAATGTCAAGTTTCTGGTGTAAGGTCAGGCCCTGGAATAAGGAGTTAAGTCTTACCCCAGGGCCAGAAACTTTACAAAATGGCACGTTTTGTTAAGTGCCTTCTTCCCCCTACTTGGCTAGGGTCTCCCTATTAACGTGAAAGGGATTGGGGGCTTTCTCCTTGCCCTAAGATGACCACCCTCTACAAACCTGATGACATCATCTTCTCTGTACAGCCTGAGCTTCGGGGTTGGCCTATAAGATATTAGCTGGCCAGAGGTCGTATACCGCTTGACTGTCCGCCAACTGACCCCTAAGATTTTGGCCACCTCTTTTGCACGCAGGTATCGCTCTGGAACTCCTCGGTTCATGGGAATCTCCTTTTTGTTAAGCCTCCGTCAGACCCCATGTACAAGCAGTCCCCCACTTTTGCCCTTTTTCCAGGTACACTCCTGCTAACCGTCCCCCCTTGATACGCCTTGTGGTTAGCTCTTGACCTAAGAGATAAAGCCGGGGCTTGCACAGGTTAGCCAACGCCTCTTTAATCCACTTCCCTTGTCCTCCACCCAGGGCGGTTAGTTTCTCCTGGGCCTTCCTAAGACCAATACGCCCCTTATAATAGTCTACAGAAATCCCCCTCAGTGCCTTATCAAAGGGGCTTCCGGGGGGGAAAATCTTAGTAAGAGTCCTTGTCCCTCCCCCTATAGTCCCCACGATTGGGATTGGTTTCTCCGGAAACTTAATATGTCGGGGGTTAGCTTTGGTCATTGGTTTACTGGTCTTTAACATGGCCCACCCCCTAAGCTATCTCTAGCTTCTTGTAGACCTGGGGTACTACCTCTGCCTGTACCCTATCGGCCACTGCCTTCCCTAGCCTGGCAATGAAGGCTTCCTTCCAGGCCACTATACGCCTGGAGGTGGTCTTGACGGTAGCTACACGCTCCCCTGCCTCTACCGGGACTCCATCTTCCAGGGAGGCTATTATCTGATCTTCCTCGCTGGCTAACCTAGCCTTTGTCTCTGAGGCCCAGGACTCCAACTCCTGGAGTTCACGGCGTAGACGTACAACCTTACTGAGGGACTCCTGGGATATTACGGTGGTGGGTCTTACTAAGGTGGTAATCATGGCACTTGCCTTTCTCTAGTGCAGGGCTATACTGTGTGCTAGGCGGTCATGCGGTTTGCACTAGCGTTACCGTAGACCGCTTAGGGCCACCTGGTAGTATCCGCTACCTAGTGGCCCGCCTTTCCTTCGCTACGCTCAAGGACAGGGTTTTACTTCTTCACTACTTCCTGCCAGAGCTTAGTAATGGCCTCACCTACTACCTGGCCTATTTTAACCTTCTGGCCTTGACGTAGGTAAGCAGTCCTTATTTCCTCCAGCTTGATAGCTTCTTCAGGTTGCAGAGTTATCCCGTATCTCATTTTCTTAACCTTCTCTCCTTCTGGTTTAGGTTTCCTTCCCATGCTGATATAAGTTATACCACACAACGTCTAATTGTCAAGCAGAAAATAAAATTATTTTTATTAAAGTATTTACCCCAATACAACATAACATCGGTTATCAGACGTCCTTTTGGAAAATTTTTCCTCTCAGAAAGTGAACCAGATGGGAGAGGTGTAATAATTGCACCTGGTACTATTAAGGCAGGGCCATGTCCAGGACATCCCAGGGAATACCCCTGTAACGCTCCTGGAGGCCCATAGGTGAACGCAGGCAGGGGGAATAAGGGAGAGAATGGTAGTAAAGTATGGACGTCCAGGTATTGCCTAAAATTTGGCTTCTAAGCCTCAAAACCCTGGACAATACAGGGAGTTCTTAGGGGTCGGGCCTCCGATGGTGGTCTGACACGTAGGGCAGGGCCATGTCTCCAAGACAGCCCTGGACAATGCCCCTGGAACGCACCAGGTGGGCCACAGTGAAGACTTGATGGGGCTATAAGGGTAAGGTAGCCTTGTCCTGTGGACGTCCTGGATTATCTTGGACAGGGTCCACCGTCCCACCCTTACCAAATCTTATCAACCTTCGGGCCAGTTCAAGGAGTGCCAGGGTACAGAGAAAATCCTGTACCATCTCCTCAACGGTCTCAGGTATCTTTTCCATTATCTGCCCTCAACGCTAACCTTTTCCCTACATTGCCCATTATCGCTAAGTAATCGTTCAACGTGTGCCATCCTGGGCAACAGCTTGCGTAAGTAAATTATCTGCCACCCCTCCAGGTATCTTCTCCTGTATCCTGTGGCCTGTGCGTTCCAGTATCTGTTGTATCAAGTCCTCCCCAATTCCAAACTCCCGCATGACCTCTGGAATCAATTCAGCTACCAGGGTTACCATCTGATTGACCTGGATACTAACCTGTGGCCTGCGGTCTATTATGCCTGTTACCTCATTTATCATCGCCTGGTAGTTTCGTATCTCCCTGGTGAGGGTGGCATAATCCTGGGCAGACGTTACCTTGCCCCTCTCCCGGAGTAACCCGGTTATCTCTGCCTCCACAAAACCTACTACGTCCTGAATCACAGGCGTATCGGCATGTTCTTCCGCCACCTTTCGGTATGCCTGTACGTATTTCCAAGCGGTAGTAAGGTGTATCCCGTATTTCTTAGCAATCTCCTCATAGGGGAGTTTGTAGATAACCCTGGCCAGGTAAAACTCTTGACACCGTTTCAACAGTGAAGGGTGCTTTGTAAGCTCCGCCAGGTGCTTTCCCAGGTTAAAGTCGGGGTGTCCCTTTGCCATCATCTTCCAGTCCTCTTTTGCCTCAGTAGTTCAAAGGTGTCTCCGCCAAATACCGCCGGGACCAGGCCCTCATGTATCGCCAGCCTATCACTGTTTCCACTGGCGTACAAGAGCGGGTTCTTGTGTCCTCCCAGGATATTGTCCGAGTAGCCGTATTGCTTGGGCAGGTCTATACCCTGCCAGCGCTGACCTGTTATACGGGACAGGGATTGTCCCCTCTCATTGACCTCCTGTGCCTCAACTAGCAACTCTGCATAGCCCACAGCCGCCTTGTTGTAGGCGTCCCTGGCCTGTGCCAGCAGTTTGCTCAGGCTATCCAGAGAGGCCACCAGTTTTGTTTTTGTCTCCGCCAGGGTCTCCAATTCCCCGGCCGCCGATTCAACTCTATCTAGCTCCGTTCTTAGTTCTGTAACCTTGCTCATACATCAGCCTCCTTTCCAATCCTCTCTAACAATACAGAGTAATTCCCAATCTCCGCCTACCCTGCATAATTTCCCCAGAAGGATGCATCGGAGGCAGAGGAGACAGAAGGATTTTTACCAAGAAGCCCCACTATCGTGTCCAACTTTTCGTTCCCATCTCTTAACAACCCAATCATCTCTTTCCTGTCTTTTACATCTTCAGTGGCCTTATCCAGGGCGGCCCGCTCTGCTACTTGTAGTCCGAGCATAGCCTGGGGGAATAGCCGTGCCTGTGCCTCTGGCGTGGTGGCCTTGCCTAACATGCTCAGGTTAAGGCTAAAAAACTCCTCCCCCACCTTTGCACGGAAGGCGGTGGGCATTTCTTTATCCTGGAGCAGTTTCCACAAACTTTTCTGCCTGAATACGTCAAACCCCGTAATCCCCTCCCGCTCCTGGAGGGCCCCACCCAGTGTTAGTCCTGGGGCGAGTCTTGTACCGCCAAACCGTTCCCGCAAGGCAAAGGCCCCTGTGGCCTCTGTCCATCTTGGGCCTGATGGGGTCATAATCCTCTTTTCTGGCTCACCCCCCAGCCCCTTCACCACGTCCACTAACCGTCCCACCCTACCTATCTGGCCAAGTGCAAACTCACCGCCAATACCCCTTATCTCTTGCCTGAGCTTTATCTCTTTCTCCTGGAGTGCATTTATCTCCGCCAGGGCCTTCTTTATCACCTCAAGGCTGGCCCCCCCTTTGGAATACTCAGCGTTTATCGCACCCTGAAGCTCACGTATCCTGCCCATTATAGTAGCCTGAGCCGCTACTTCGTTCCCGGCCCGTACCACAAGGGCATTAAAGTTGGTACGTGCCACCAGGGCTTTAAGGTACTCGGACTCTCCTTTCTGCCTCCTTTCGGCCTCAAGTTGCTCAGGAAAGAACCTTCTGCGGAAGGCTTCCGACTCTACCCTATTACTCTCCAGTAACCCTCCCAAGTCATTTAAGAATTCTGGCCCTCTCACAACAAATCCAGTAAACGCCCTGGCTACCGGGGCAATGGCTTTCGTGAGCAGACCACCTCCCACCTGTACCGCTTTCGCTATTTCCTTCCTGGCCTGTATCATCTGTCCCGTAGGGGTCCGTGCCTGGGCCTCCGCTGCACCGGACATCGCCCCTGCTACAATTGACCGGGTAAGCTCTTTATTCTTCTTCTGCTCCTCGGTCAACTCTTTTAGCTTGTGGACATATTTACCCAAAAGTAGTGTGTCCCCCTCCAGCAACCTACCGTATGCAAAGGCAGCCGTATTCAAGTCCCATCCTATGTTGGCAGCTATGTTGTTCACCAGAACCAGGTCGTTTTGGGCCTTCTTGTAATCCCCCGTTATCAGTACAAGCGACCCCAGGGCCTCATATTGCTCACGATACGTAGGGAGGGTCTTATGGGCCATCTCGGTTGCGACACGCCCTGCCTCTCTCATATCCTCTATCCCCCGACCCCGAAGTATGGCCTCAGTCCTGGCCAGAGTCAGTTCCTCCTCGCCAAAAGACCTGATGGCCCGGCTGGCCGCAAAGAGACCCCCGGCAACCGTGAGTAGCGGATGGGCCCTTATGGCCCTCCAAAGGGCGCCACCTGCTACCCCTGTCCCACCACCGCTCGCCCTGTTCAGGTCATTGAATGCCTTCTCAGTCTCTTTGATGGACTGCGTAGCCTTCTTAAATCCTTCGGCGGTACGCTGGATTTCCGGTACTCCGTCCGCCCGAATAACTAACCTGACTAACGCCTCTGTTGCCATGCTTCTCTCCTTTGCCTCAAGGCCTCTTCTCTCAACACGCTATGTAATACCAGGAGCTTTTCCAACAACCATCTGTCCACAACTACACCCAGCGTCTCTGCCAACCAGGGGAGGCATGAGGGTAACATCATGTCCTCTCCCATAAACGGGACTATGTAGCTAAACATGTTGACTGCCGCCAGGTTTTCCGTCATCAGGCACGGCTTAACACAAACCCCGCACCACGCCTTCTTCCCTCCTTGCTCCTTCTCTCCCAGACATTTTATGCAGGCCGCTTTTCGTGAGGAGAATTCAAATTCTCCCCACTCCCTAAGTTTTTTATTAGTGCGTCCCAGTTGGCAGGCTGGAAGAGGGTTTGATTTCTGCACTGCAACTCTATGAACTGCTCCAGGTAACGGGTGCAATCTGCCAGCATAAATAATCTATCGTAAGAAAAGGGAATCTCTTTCTTGAGGTCTTCGGCAGTAAGATTGTCAGGAACGCTATCCACTTTCGTAAGCTCAACAAACTCCTTGATTGTTAGCCCCCGCCAACCCCTTACTCCAAAAGACAGAAGGGCATTCCTTCTCTGTTGTGGGTCAGTAACATGTTGGTCTTTTATCCCCTTCTCTCTCCTCGGCGATAGATAGGCGAGGAGCAATTCAAACGTCTCGCCAAACTTCACCCACGCTTCGCCCTCCTGACTACCTATCCATGCCCCCAGGTCTGTTTTTTCCAGGTCTATCATTTCTTCATTCCTCCTTTCTCTGCCCTCATAGGGTGAGGGTGAGTTTTAGGTGTCCAAAAAGTGTCCATCACACTCAAAAATAACCAATATTTTCAACTGTAACCAAGAGTATTCAACAGTGCCTAAACCCAGGACTCACAACTAGATACTTGAAAACCCTTGACTTAGGTAAAATAGCCTAATAGATTTCCTAAACCGTAGGTCAGAGGTTCAAATCCTCTCGGGCGTACCATCTTCTTTTAACTTTTATTAAGAAAAGCTAAAGGGTATGAACCGCATTTACTCCCCAGGAGAAGGAAATAATTAGGAAGTCGCAAAGGGAGACAGCTAAGGGCAAAGGGCTGGACTAAAGGAAGGAAGGTCAAGCGCTTTTTATCTTTAATATTCCCTTTTTCTTTTTAATCTCTCAGTAATTAATCCCTCACTTACTTTAGAATCCATTCAATTATCTTTGGAATCTGTGTAATTATTGAAATAATAGCGCTTATGGTACCAATGATAATTGTAAACACTAGCCAATGTTTTTTGAAAAATTCTTTGACTTTGCCTTTTTTCTTCTCATACGTTAGAACAGGCTTGCCCTCTCCCACTGCCCCTGGAGTCTCCTGGCTTTCTAGCTCCCGTTCCTTTCTTGCCAGCAAATCCCTGATAGCATATATGACCTTTTGGATTTTCCCCAGTAAAGAGTCCCCCTGTGTACTGATAAGCCGCCAGTTTAACTCCTGAGTTTCGTAGCTAAGTCCCAATTCGTTTCTCAATGCCCCATAAATTTTCAGACAATTACCGCAAAGAGGCTCAACCCTTTTCTTTTGTATCTCTTTACGTCTTTGTACCCTGGCTTTTGTAATAGCAGGGTCTTGGGGTGGAATAGCCTCTTCTAATGGGGTGGGGAATACCTCCACATAATCATTGTCCTTCAGTCCTCTTTCTATTTCACCAGCTCTAATATTGGGCGGAAGGTCTTTGACTCTGGTAGGTACAAACAGAATTTCCTTTTGGGGTGGTTCAAGTGCAAGCCAATCACACAGGACATCGTAATAGTCCTCAAACGTTTTGAGGTCGGTTTCCAGCATTGCTATTTGCTTTTGCATTTTGAGGACTACTCCCTGGTCTCCCCTTTCTACCTGTAGTATTCCAAAAACTCCTCTACTGTTAGGCCGGCCTGCTTTATTAGTTTCACAAGTAGCCCCTTCTTTACTGTCCTGTGCCTGGGGATAGATAGAATTAGATTAGAACCTTCCCTAGATAGTACCGTATGCTTAGGATTTCTGTGTCCAGTCCTTTCCACCTGCCACCCTGCCCTGAGAAAGGCCCTAAGAACCCTTTCAGTGGGAAGGTTGCTCAGTCTAGCCATGATGGGCCTTGACTGCCCTTTCCTTCTTCCTTAAGACCGCCTGGCATTCCCTTATGGCGTCCTTGATATTTTCAATAGCGGAGTCCCTTGTATCTCCCTGGGAGAGGCATCCAGGTATATCAAGGCACTCCACTACGTAGCCCCCATCTTCCAGGTCTGGTTCTACAAGGATAGTGTACTCCTTACTTTTGTACGTTATTTTTTCCTTTCGCTTGGCAGTCATAGTTTTGTCTAACCTCCTTTTCTAAACCGCTATCATCAGTTCAATGGCGTCGTAGTCTACAGAGGGAGATACCCCTTTTCTGCCTGTCTTTTCCTTCCTGGTACTTACCAGGCCAAGATTTTCTAATAGCTTTACGTCCTGGGCCACGTTCTTCATGTCCCTGTCAGCCAGCCTGGAGAGTTGGAATAGGGTCTTGGGGTGGTGTTTCCTTATCAGGCGGAGGAGTTCTAGCCTCTTAGAGGTCAGTGCCTTTCTGAACGCCTCCGTGTCCTCAAAGTAGACCCCTACGTGTTTCTTGACCTTTTCTCCCCTCTCTATGGCCTTGCATGTCTTGACAAAGTCCTGGAGTGCCTCCCAGGTACTCTTTATCCCTATTCTTACCCTCCTGACCCTCACAGCCTTTCCTCCTTGTATTTCTGAATGTCTGAGTAAAAGTCCTTTATTAGCTTATCTATGCCTTCAAATCTGTAAGGCCCTGTCCTGTCCCCACAGTGCCTGTGGTCTCCTTTACCTTCTGCATTATCGTAGCCTATTACCCGCCTACCACCAACGACATACACAAGAGAGTATTTATACCCGTGCGGTCTGTCAGGGATTGGTTTGACCCTCCATATCTTAATCTCCCTGATATTACCCTCTCTGTCGTGAACCTTATCGTACCTTATAAGCCTGGCCTTCACTTAGGGTATGATACACCTGGTATGTCAAAGAGTCAACCTGGAAGTTTACAGCCTCGTAATCTGTCTTGCCCACAGGTAAGGTTTTTCATTTGACTGTAACCTATGATACCAGTATTATTTCCATACCTAAAAGAAGCCTGTACCGAGTAGGGGCAGGGTTACCCTGCCCCTACTAATAAAATCAGGATATCTAAAAGAAGGATATTAAAGATAGTAAGGAGAAGAAATGGCACGCAAGAAAACTCACGAACATGAACCAGAGGGTGGTTCTCACGAGCCTAAAGTAGAAGGCGGCTTCCACGAACACAAGGTAGAAGCCGGTTCTCATTCACACGGGCACACTACAGAATGCGGCGGCGGCCTGCTTTCCGGGAGGTTGATGCTTGGACTGCTGGTAGCACTTTCCCTGGGTTTTGGTGTGGTCATGGTAAAGAAATATAAGGCACTGGAGGCCAGGGCCGGGACAGGAGTAATAACCACAGGGGCGGCCCCCGCAAAAGACCCTGAGGTGGAAAAGGCACTCCTGGAGTTGGGCAAGAAGCTGGGTGCTATCAAGTCGGAACTGGACGAGTTGGAGCCAGTGCTAAAGAAACTGGGTGTAAAGGTGGAGAAGAAGACTGCCTCCAGTTCCCACTGACATTAACACGCCTCAGCAAGGAGTTACCCTGGTACCAGTTAGCCTCATGAAGCGGCAAAGCCACTTCATAATCCCAGAGACTGAGACCTCAGTTTGAGGGAGGGTTGAGGGATAAAGCTCTCAAAAACTCATTTTACTATGTTTCGAGACCTCTGCAAAAGCCATCACCGCACTGCTTGTCATTCTGACCCTGAACGAAGTGAAGGGGAAGAATCTGGCCTTTTAAGAGATTCTTCGGTCCCCTTCGCTACGCTCAGGGCTTCGGCAACTACTTTGCTCCCTCAGA
>JAUQZZ010000074.1 GCA_030586765.1 Candidatus Brocadiales bacterium
CTTCCTTAACACCTCCCTCAGGGTGGGTCTGCCCAGCTCCTTTAGCTCGTATCGCACCCGCACGATGGGTTTATTTGGCCCTCCTAAGACCCTGGACAGGTCTATCGGGGTGCCAGAGACTACCACATCGCACCTGGCACGATGGATGACCTCTCTAAGCTCCTCTAGTTGCACCTTGCCGTAGCCCATGGCTGGCAGGACTCTCCCCAGGTGGGGATACTCCCTGAATACCCCTTTTAGGGAGCCTACAAGATACGGTCTTGGGTCTATGATGCGCGCCGAATACTGCCGTGCCGCCAGGGTGCCTGCCCCGTAGGGCATCCCTCCGTGGGTCAGGGTGGGGCCGTCTTCTACCACCAGTACCCTCTTGTTCTTTACACATTCAGGACAATCTATCGTTACCTCTAAGTCTGCGCGGATTACTGTGGCCTGGGGATTGCACTTCTGGATGTTCCTCTCCACCTGCCTCACTGCGCTTTTCTGCGCAGTACTCACCTTATTTATAATAACCACATGGGCCAGCCTCAGGTTCACCTCCCCTGGATAGTATGAGACCTCATGCCCTGGGCGGTGGGGGTCTACCAGGGTAATATATAAATCGGGCTGATAAAAGGGGAAGTCGTTGTTGCCACCGTCCCAGAGGATTAAATCGGCCTCCCTTTCTGCCTGACGGAGTATCTTCTGGTAGTCAACCCCAGCAAAGAGGGTAACGCCCTCCTCGATAAGAGGCTCATACTCCTCCCGCTCTTCTATAGTGCAGTGGTGGCGTTCTATATCCTCGTGGCGCTGGAAGCGCTGGCAGACCTGCTCCTCCAGGTTGCCGTAGGGCATAGGATGCCGCACCACAACAGGGCGGAGGCCCTCCTTTTTTAAGACTCTGGAAACCTTTCTTGTAGTGGGGCTCTTACCGCTCCCTGTACGCACGGCTGTTATGGCTATAACGGGCTTATTGGCCTTTAGCATGGTCTGCCCAGGGCCCAGGAGGACAAAGTTGGCACCTGCGGCATTTACCAGGGCGGCCTTGCCCATAACAGCAGAATAGGAAAGGTCGCTGTAGGCCAGGACCACGGTATCTACCCGATGCCTGCGAATTAGCCCCAGGAGTTCCTCCTCGGGCAAGATAGGGATACCCCTGGGATAGTATTTTCCTGAAAGGATGGGCGGGTAGGTGCGGTTACTGATATTGGGTATCTGGGCGGCAGTAAAGGCCACCACCTCGTAGCGGGGATTATTTCTGAAGCATAGATTGAAATTATGGAAATCCCTGCCTGCTGCCCCCATTATGACGACCTTTTCTTTTTTCATAGGCTTGAACTTATCCCTAAAGTAGAACTTTTTCTTTTTTATGCATCGCTAAACGCTCTTCATGTCCTTTTGTGGTGGCAGTCCGCCTTAGGCAGATTGGCGTGGTAGACAACGAAGTTTTACTTCGTTGATAATGTTATCAACGACCGTAAAGGTCGTTGTCTACCAGAGTTTATCAGCCCGAGGCGGATTGGAGTGTAGCGTGCCAGCCCTCGGCCTGAGCTCGGGCCGAAGGCTTGGCTGGCACGCTACACCGTGTCACACAAGGTCGCACGCTACATTAATTTTACAGAGGGCACATCGTCCTTCACCAAACGTGTGCCTGTAAGGCCCTCTAGGGCCTGTTTCAAGACCTCTGGGGCGGTGATGAGGACCTCCTGCCCAGTGGCCTCAACAAAGTCTAGGGCGGCAGAGACCTTCGGTCCCATACTCCCAGGAGGAAACTCCCCAGAGGCCAGATATTTCCTGGCTTCTTGCACTGTAAGCCTGTCTAAGAATCTCTCTCTCTCCGTCCTGAAACCAATGGCCACCCCGGGTACACGAGTAAGGATGATAAAGAGCTCCGCCTCTACCTCCCTGGCCAGGAGGCTGGCCGTGTAGTCCTTGTCAACAACCGCCTCTACGCCTACCATGCGGCCACCCTCCTCCCTGAGGAGGGGGATACCACCCCCGCCCCCAGCGATAATTATGTGCCCTCGCTCTACCAGAGACTTGATGGTCTGTATGCCCAGAATCTGCACAGGCCTGGGAGAGGGTACTACCCTGCGGAACCCCCTATGGCTGTCTTCCACTATCTCCCAGTGCTTCTCTTGCCTGAGTTCCTCGGCCCTCTGGGCGCTATAAAAGGGGCCCACTGGCTTGGTGGGATGCTCAAACTTCTCAATATCAGGGTCAATAACCACCTGGGTCACCAGGGTAGTAACCTCCCTTTCTATACCCCGCTCCCTCAATTGATTCCTCATCTCTATCTCCAGCATAAAACCCATGGTCCCCTGGGTGGCCGCTACGCAGACGTCTAAGGGCAGGGAGGGTGTTTTGCCCCCAGCCTCCTCCATCTGTATGAGCATATTGCCCACCTGGGGGCCATTGCCGTGGACTATAATGAGCTCATACCCTTTATCCAGGATATCCAGCAGTGCATCGCAGGTCTCTCGGCAGTGCTGGAGCTGTTCTGAGACAGTACCCCTCTCCTTTTCCTTAAGGATGGCGTTACCGCCGAAGGCTATAACGGCCTTTTTGACGCCCATAGACAAGGCCTCTTATTATTGGTGCTCTCTGCGGACACTAAAGAATACACCCCAATGCCTGCCCGCACCTTGGTTCAAAGACCAAATCCAAAATTATTCTACCCCTGTGGGATTTCGGGCGCAATGTGAAAACCTGATTCTATTTGCCTGAGACGGTCTTTTCTTCGTTGACATCGCTCTCTCTGTTAGCTTATATTTATAATTTATATCTATGCTCATCAAATCTATATGTCTACTCCAAGATTCATATTGCTAGCTTTCGTATTTCTGGGAACCTTTTTATTCGCCTCGGAGGCAAAACCCGAGCCTGGGATAATGCCCCGTGCCGGGCAGATGTTAGTGGGAACCAAAGCCCCAGGGGAGGACAAGTGGCCCTTGCAGGTCAAGGTAACGCTCTTTATCGAGGCCGAGCAGAAGGTGGTGTGGAATGTACTCACAGACTATGCCCACATGCCAGAGTTTGTCCCCCACATGAAGAGCTGTGCCATCCTGGGACGCCAGGGGGAAGAAATTATAGTAGAGGAACTTCTTAAGAGCTTTTTTGTAACCATGCACCTGGAGTTGGCCATAAAGGAAAGCCCTCCTGGCAGGATAGACTTTAGGCTCCTCCGAGGGAACATGCGGGCCTACGATGGCCACTGGGACCTTATCCCTGTAGGCCCAACGGCCACCATATTAAACCTGGAGATTAAAGTGGAGCCAGGATTCTATGCCCCCAGGAGTATCGTTTCCTGGGTGTTAAAGGATCATCTTCCTGAAGGACTGCTGGCGGTGAGGAAAAGGGCTTTAAAAGAAATCGGCCACCCTGCGCCCAGTGAGGCTATAGAAGTAATTAATTTAAAGGATTTCTAGCTACCCTATTTTCCTTGAAATCTTGAGCAGATTAAATATAATGTCCTTTAAACCCTCCTGAGTAGGGGAAAAATAAAAGGTGCCGCAGCTTTAGAGGAGGGTACTCATGACACTGAAAGGAGAAGGAAATCTGCCATGAGTTTTGTGGGAAGCTGCGGCACCTAATAGGCCACACCTTTTACCTGACTCAGCCCTTTTCTTATAGCCTCCTTTATCAGTTCCAGGGCCTGCTCTTCCGTCTCCCCTAAGCAGACCTGATTCAAGGCAGAACAGCGCGCTATAAAACCTGAACCCTCGGAGTTGGCTTCCAGGTCCACCTTGTACTCTACCCCATTAACCCCAACCGCCGTTTCCCTTTTTATTATAAACCTTTGCACCTTGGAATTTAACTCCTTAACCAGGTCCCCCAGGGCAAGGCTGAAGACCAACTGCCCGTCCTTTAATGCATCCATAATCTTTTCCCTATCCGCCGTCAGCACAAAAACAGTGTCCCCATCGGTAAGGAACCTTATGTCTGCCAGGGGCTTCTTTACCTCTGGGGCATGGGCCCTCAGGTATTGAAGACTCTTTCGGATCTTCTGGAGACTCACCCCTCCGTCCAAAAGCGCCTTTGCCACCCGCATCTGCACCAGGTCTAAAAAGGAATAGAGCCTGCTACTTCCGTGGCCTGTGGCCTGCCTTACCGAAGGCTTTATAAAGCCCGTCTCGTCCCAGTATTGCACCTGCCGGGGCGTTATCCCTATAATACTGCAGACGGCCTGCGTGTTAAAATTTGTCATGGAGTAATCCCTCCCAGGCCTTTCGAACGATGTTTTTTATAAACAAATTTGTTTAAATTATAACCTCATATTGGATTTTGTCAAGACAAAAATACAATTTAGTTGACACCCTGCTGGCCTGCCAAAAGGAGACACATAAGTCATCCCCAAAAAATCTCCCCCCCCACAGGGTACAAGCCTTGTCATTAAAACCCCTTCTTTTGAAGAAATCCGTTTGAGGAGTGAACGTTCAGGCATTGATGGGGGAAGGATATTGGGAGGGGTTACTCGCTTCGGAAAGTGCTTACTACACAACTACTTAACCCACATATAAAGGGACGGCGGTCACAAAAAATAGTATCCTGCTACAGACCTCCCCTACAATTATGCAGATGGCCGCTACGGTCAAGACTATCTCACTCCTTGTAACTGCTTCCTGTCTTACAAGAAAAAGGGCTGCAATGCTCAAGGCAAAGGGGCATATTAGGCCAATGCCTACCCTTACAAAGAAAATAATTCCATAGGTATCCAGCATGAGGGATAGCGACTTAGCGGCCTCCTCTCCTGCCTTTGAAAGGTAAAGGAGATGGAAGGTAATTACGATAAGATAACTTGTGCTTATGGCTAAGAAGATACAGGCCATGTTCCTCTGATTAAAGAGTAGTACAGGATGCCTGGTCTCATCCGTCCACAAAGGGGTCAGGGCCTTGTGAGCAAAACGATATACAAAGATCAATACTGCCCCACCCATGAAGAAACTGGAAAGGAAAAAGGAGACAACAGTAGTCCAGTAGTGCCAGGAGGGATGGGAAGGCAGAGTGTAAAGCATACCTGAGGAAAAAACAGCCGCAATACCTGTCAGGGCTGTTAATATGCCAATCAACCTCCTTAACTCAGCGTCCTCCATCCTGAACCACCAGAGAAAGGTATATATGGTCAAGAGAAAGAGAAAGACATTAAAAAGGACCACCTCCCTGCTTAACCATGATGTAGCAAAATGGGTAACAGCCATGAAACCATACATAGGGTGCCCCAGGTGAAAAATAGCTGCTGAAGTACCCAGGACCAGGGCCGGTATCATTACAATGGTGGACATCCTATCAAAGACGTGAACTATCTGATGGTGGAGTTTTCTGACAAGAAAATCGGTTATCCACGCTATAATAAAAACACCCACGCAGAGTTGGGTAAAGATAGTAAAGATTAAGAGTTGTACTTCCACGGCCTTGGCTCCTTCTTTCTTAGGCCTGTTCCTTTTTGTCTACATCCTTGTCTATTACCTTCCTCATATCAGCGTAGAGTTTCTTCGGTAATCTAAATCTAGTTGATGGCGTGGTAATGGAGATATTAGGGAACCCGAGGGCCTCCCGTGACACCTCCTCATGACGCCGGGCAAACTCATCAATATTGCCATAATCCAGGGCCCCGGTGGGGCAGACGTGGACACACATGGGCTTCAGGCCCTTATCTATACGGGTCTTGCAGAGTTCACATTTATGAACCTTTTTAGCCTCCTTCTCATACTGAGGAACCTGATAGGGGCATGCCCAAGTGCAGTATTTACATCCAATGCATCTCTCCTTACTATGCTCCACAATACCGTCGGGCCTTGTCTTCCTATAGGCCTTCACAGGGCATGCCCCTACGCATGCAGGCTTCTCACAGTGGTTACAGGCCAGAGACATAAACACCCTGGAGGAATCAGGAAAGACGCCTCCCTCCCTGGCCCTAACCTTCCTCCATCTCACCCCTACAGGTAAGGCATTGTACTCCTTACAAGCGGCCTCGCATGCACGACAGCCAACGCACTTCTCCATATCCACAAAGAAACCCAACTGATGCCGTCTCTGCGCTTGCTCAAGACCTAACAGTCTTTTTATGAGCATCCCAGGAGGCCATAACCATGCCAGGGACTGGGCTAGAAATTCCTTTCTTTTCATACAGTACCTTTGCCCTTTGGTAAGATATTTACCGCCGCCTGCTTAAAATTGGGCTC
Organism: Candidatus Brocadiales bacterium; assembly: GCA_030586765.1. Lineage (GTDB taxonomy): Bacteria > Planctomycetota > Brocadiia > Brocadiales > Bathyanammoxibiaceae > JAUQZZ01. The sequence goes on from JAUQZZ010000074.1 coordinate 6,159, forward strand.
CTTTGAAGCCTGGTCCACGGCATCCACTGTAATGTCATTGACCGGGACCTGGTTGTCAAAGAAGGGGATAAAGACCGTTCCAGGCATAATGGACGGGGTAACCCTGGCCCAGGTACTAATACGCCCTCTCCTGGACACTACCTCTATCTCATCACCGAACCGTATCTTTAACCTCTCTGCGTCAATAGGATTAATCTCTACATAGGCCCTGGGCACCAGGGCCTTGAGTTCAGGGACCTTTCTGGTCTTTGTTCCTGTATGCCAATGTTCAATGACCCTGCCTGTGTTTAAAATAAAGGGATACGCTGAATCCGTGGCCTCTGGCAAGGGCAGGTCCTCAACAGGGTGAAGCCTCGCCCTACCATCGGGGGTATTAAAGATGCCATTGGTGTAAAGCCTCTGGGTACCCCCTGGTGAATCCTTGGTGGCCGGCCATTGGATGCCACCAGAGGCAAGAATCTTGTCGTAATCCATCTCGGAATAATCACAGGGCCTACCCTTACCAATCCTTCTTATCTCCTCAAAGACGTCCCTGGGGTTTTTGTAGGGGAAGAGGGCCTTAAGACCAAGACGTTCCGCTATATCCATAAAGGTCTCAAAATCTGTCTTTGCCGTACCTGGGGGCTTTACTGCGGCCATAGCCAGATTTACACGCCTCTCGCTATTGGTCATGGTCCCTGTCTTTTCTCCCCACATGGCCGCAGGGAGGACCATATCCGCATATATGGAGGTATCTGTCGGGTGATAAACATCCTGTACCACAAGAAATTCTACGTTTTTCAATGCCTCGAGGACACTTTGCCTGTTTGGTCCTGACAGGCCCACGTTGTGGGCTATTATCCATAGCATCTTTATATCGCCCTTACGTGCGGCAGCCAGAATCTCTGTAATACTCATACCTAGTTTCTCTGGAAATACAGACTCATCCACACCCCAGAACTGGGCCACTTCTCGCCTGTGGGCTGGATTGACTAGAGACCTGTATCCTGGGAGCCCTTTTGCCTTGCCCTCGTATTCCCTGCTCCCCATAGCATTACACTGTCCTGTAATGGAAAAGGGGGCGCAACCAGGTTTCCCTATCTTCCCCGTGATTAGATGCAAATTGTTAATGTCTTTGACTATATTTGTACCTTCTACGCTCTGATTAACCCCCATGCACCAGCATGTCACCGCTGTCTTTGCCTTACCAAAGAGCCTGGCAGCCTTTATGATATCTTCCTTGGGAACCCCTGTACGCTGGGATGCTGCCTCGGGTGTACACCCCTCTGCATGGGCCTTCAGTTCTGAAAATCCTACCGTGTGTTCATTAATAAAATCCTCGTTGACATATCCCTCCTCGATAATAATTCTTATCATAGCGTTTAACAATGTAACGTCTGTAGCGGGACTAATGGGTAAGTAGAGGTCTGCAACCCTTCCCAGTTGTGTCTTCCTGGGGTCAACGACTATAATCTTCGGATGGTTAGAATCCATGGCCCTCTGGAGCCTGTGGTAAATAAGGGGATGCTGTTCTGAGGGGTTCCACCCTATGGACATGATAACTTCTGCGTGTTCAAAATCCTCGTAACAACCAGGTGGGCCATCACTGCCAAAGGATTGGATGTAACCCACTACAGCGCTGGCCATGCACAGGGTGGTATTGGCATCATAGTGAGGCGTCCTTATCCCCGTCCTCACCAGCTTTCCCAGGAGGTAGAACTCCTCCGTTACCAACTGGCCAGTGCAGAGGACGGCAATCTCCTCAGGCTTATATTGTTTTATCTTTGACACAAAGAGGGGGATAGCCTCATACCAGCTAGTCCCCCTGAACCCGCCCCCCTTTTTGTCCCTAAGGAGGGGCATGGTCAGACGGTCCTCTGTATGTATAATCTTGTGCTCGTAAATACCTTTGGGGCACAATTTCCCATTATTTACCGGATTGTCTTCCTTTCCTTTAACGGCCACAGCCTTGCCGTCCTTTACGCCGATGAACATCCCACACCCTACGGAACAATATCCACAGGTGGAATACACCCACTCCACTGAGGAGTCGGGCCCTTCTTCCACCTGATTAACGGCCCCTGCTGCCTGGTCGTTGAGGAGATAAGCACCCGTCCCCAGGGCCACAGAACCCGTGAGCTTATGAAAATCCCTTCTAGAGAGCTTCATAAGGTCTCTTGTCCCTCCATAACACCCATGACCTCCACATTCTTGGTAATATCCTGCTCCATTTTAAGGATATTGGCATAAGTAGTCCTTAGCCTCCTCAGTAAGGTAAAGAGGATGAGCTGCATATTTTGAGGAGTACTTAATAGGCCCTTTTTGAAAAAGGGGTTCTTTAGCTTTCGATTCATTTCTTTCATCTCTTCGTTACAGAAAGACAGCTTGCTTTGAACCTCCGTAATATCTTTAACGAGATTAACCAGTGCCTTAAAAAAGGAAGCGGCTTCAACAGGAAGGGTATTTATGGATTGGGAGAAGTCTTTTTGTGAGATCCTCTGAACCTCCATATCGGAGGAAGCTACCACCGTGGCGGTCCTTTCCGTCTCCCCGATAAAGGCCATTTCTCCAAAAACATCCCCCTCTCCTAAAGAACCTATAGTTACCTCTCTTTCCCCATACCTCTTTAACACCTGGGCATGACCCTTGTTAATTATATAGACATTAAAAGCAGGGGCCGCCTCCCTGATGATAGCCTCCCCTTTTCTATACCTGGTTATCTGACCTATCTCCATAGCCTCCTCCTTTAAACCCCCTTTTATTGCTTCCGGCGTGGGACAGAGCGTCCCGCCTGAGGCGGATAGCCCTGCTTCTGGCGGGCCACCTGGGCCTCCTTACATAGAGGATTGTCTAACGGGAAAGAACCTGTTAAGTTTAGAGATTAAACCTCTGCAAAAATTTTCCCTTGTGGAGAGGCCCTTCCGTTCGCTCAAGGACAAGCACGGCCTCCCTTTCAGAGGTGCCCCTACATCAGCTTTGCACTTAAAGATTAATAGGTTTGATGATACAAAAGGTAAGTTTAACTTCGTGAGTGCCCCCGGCCGCCAGAGTGGCTAGCTACCAAAAATAAATCTTAAGCCAGCACATCTAACAAACCCTTGGTCCCTTTTTACACTCTTTCCTATATTTGTCAAGTAGGGACTTTAACTTTTTTTAATGTGAGAACTCTGAAAAAGTTTATATGTTGCTTTGATTTCCCCCTCCCTTGATGGG